>CALGSR010000163.1 GCA_937902115.1 uncultured Bacillus sp.
ATTTCACCACATTTGGTCCAGCTACCATACCGCCGTAAATAGCGGATAACAATGAGTTAGCACCAAGACGGTTTGCACCATGCTGTGAATAATCACATTCACCGGCAGCAAACAGACCTTTAATGTTTGTCATTTGATCGTAGTCAACCCACATTCCGCCCATAGAATAGTGAACGGCAGGGAAAATTTTCATTGGAATTTTATGAGGATCTTCTCCGGTGAATTTCTCATAAATCTCAATGATACCACCTAATTTAATATCAAGTTCATGTGGATCTTTGTGAGAAAGATCGAGATAAACCATGTTTTCGCCATTGATGCCAAGTTTTTGATTGATACATACGTCAAAAATTTCACGTGTTGCAATGTCCCTCGGTACAAGGTTTCCATATGCAGGATATTTTTCCTCAAGGAAATACCATGGCTTACCATCTTTATATGTCCAAATCCGGCCGCCTTCACCGCGTGCAGATTCACTCATTAAGCGAAGTTTATCATCCCCCGGGATGGCAGTCGGGTGAATTTGAATCATTTCACCATTCGCATAATGAACACCTTGCTGATAAGCGATTGCTGCAGCTGATCCAGTGTTAATAACAGAGTTCGTTGATTTACCAAAGATAATTCCGGGTCCGCCTGTTGCTAAAATAACAGCATCTGCTGAAAAGGCTTTAATTTCCATTGTTCTTAAGTCTTGGGCAACGATTCCCTTACAAACCTGTTCATCATCTAAAACAACTTGTAATAATTCCCAGCCCTCATATTTTGTTACTAAGCCGGCTACTTCAAAGCTTCTAACCTGCTCGTCCAAAGCATATAGGAGCTGCTGACCAGTTGTCGCTCCGGCAAACGCTGTTCTATGATGCTGTGTTCCTCCGAAACGGCGGAAGTCTAATAATCCTTCCGGTGTACGGTTGAACATAACACCCATCCGGTCAAATAAGTGGATAATCCCTGGTGCCGCATCACACATTGCCTTTACAGGAGGCTGATTTGCTAAGAAGTCTCCTCCGTAAACGGTATCATCAAAGTGTATCCACGGGGAGTCTCCTTCACCTTTTGTATTTACCGCTCCATTAATACCGCCTTGGGCACAAACAGAGTGAGAGCGTTTTACCGGTACAAGTGAGAACAACTCAACAGGAGTACCTGATTCTGCTACTTTTATTGTCGCCATTAGACCAGCTAAGCCTCCGCCGACGATAATAACTTTACCTTTTGCCATTCGTGACTCACTCCTTCAATCCATCTTTCCAACACAAATTGCTAATAACAAATATTTATCTTCTCACTATTAATCTATTATACAAACGCTAAAATTGCACGTACTCCAACAATAGACAACAATACGAAAAATACCATTGTCACATAAGTAGATATTTGCTGTGAGCGTGGTGTCATTGTAATCCCCCAGCTGACACAGAATGACCAAAGGCCATTAGCAAAGTGGAATACTGTAGCAACGATACAGATAATGTAGAACCACAAGATAACAGGATTGTCTACAATATTTGCCATCATGTCAAAATTCACTTCTGCTCCTAATGCAGCAGCAATTCTTGTTTGCCAAACATGCCATGCCACGAAGATAAGTGTAATAACACCTGTTACACGTTGAAGAATGAACATCCAGTTACGGAATGTATTGAATCTGCTTACATTATTCTGTGCTGTAAAAGCAACATACAACCCATAAATCGCATGAAACAATAAAGGCAAATAAATAACAAAGATTTCTAAGAACAATAAGAACGGAAGATTGCCCATAAACCCTGTCGCTTTGTTATATGCCTCCTCCCCAACTGTGGCAAAGTGATTCAATACAAGGTGAAAAGTTAAAAAGAGTCCTACAGGAATAACACCAAGTAATGAATGTAATCTGCGATTGAAAAATTCACGATTACCAGCCATTAAATTAACCCCTCCTAAAAATATTGACTTAAAATATGTATTACTCTCCATAATCAACTGAGCGTTCACTCAGAATGAACATGGAAAATAATTGGTGAATTTTCTTACAATTGTGTGACAATTTCATTGTACTCTCTACCGATAACAGCGTCAAGAAACGATTTCAAAAATTATTTATATAGAGAAAATTTTCCAAAATGTTGATTATTTATCTGGTAAGGCCTTCTTTTAGTATCCGCATTCCTTTGACAAATAACGCAGTATATTAAAATAGCAAGTATTTCCTCCCCTTTCTCGACCTTTTTTTCATAAATAAATGCGTAAAAAAGACATCATTGTATATAATAGAATCATAGAAAGAGGGGAGAAAGAGTGAATAAAAATACAGCAGAAGAATTAAACCGGGAAGCAGATGCCGTTACGGTCCCTGCCTTTGGATATGAATTAATACGAGAGATCCTCCTGCCTGAAATTTTAGGCAGTGATGCACCCGAGATTTTATATTGGGTCGGAAAACAACTGGCACGAAAATTTCCACTACAGGATTTAACAGAATTAGTAAAATTCTTCGATCAGGCCGGTTGGGGTGAATTAAAAGTCCGGAATGAGAAAAAAAATGAACTGGAATTAGAATTATCAAGTGAGCTGATCACGCACCGCCTGCAAAGTAAAGGAAATTGGCATTTCCAATTAGAAGCCGGTTTCCTTGCTCAGCAAATGGAGATTCAAAAAGAGGTCATTTCCGAAGCTTTTGAACATCCTAAAAAACGAGGAGGTAAAGTTCTATTTACTGTAAAATGGGATAAAAAGGATCCTATTGATTGACATAGACAAAGGAGCTGTCTTTTAGGACAGCCCCTTTGATGAATGCTTGTATCATCTTATCATGGATTTTTGGCATTATTTCCTTCAGTTGGATCTTCATGAATCTTTTCCAGCAATAGTTTAGCAGCATTCTGCGGGATTCCGGCTGCTGTTATCTCTTCTATTGTCGCTTCCTTCATTTTCTTAAGCGAACCGAATTCTTTTAAAAGCAGTTTTTTTCGTTTCTCGCCGATTCCCGGAATGTCATCGAGCAATGATTGAAAGGCATTTTTTCCTCTTAACTGGCGATGGAAACTGATCGCAAAGCGGTGAACCTCATCTTGAATTCTTTGCAGGAGATAAAATTCCTGGCTGTTTCTTTCCAATGGAACAACCTGCAAAGGAGTGCCATATAAAAGCTGTGATGTCCGGTGCTTATCGTCTTTTACCAATCCGGAAATCGGAAGGTCCAGTCCTAATTCATTTTCCAGTACATCCCTGACTGCTTCAACATGCCCCTTTCCTCCATCAATGATAATTAAATCCGGCAAGGGCAAACTTTCCTTCAAGACCCGGGTATATCTTCTGCGGACAACCTCGCGCATAGATTCATAATCATCCGGTCCTATAACAGACTTTATTTTATACTTTCGGTATTCCCTTTTTTCCGGCTTCCCGTCAATAAATACCACCATGGCTGATACCGGATCTGCACCTTGAATATTTGAGTTATCGAATGCCTCGATGCGATATGGTGTATAAATTCCTATATTTTCACCTAACCGCTCAACTGCTTTTATTGTACGATCTTCATCACGTTCAATAAGGAAGAACTTCTCAGATAAGGCAATTTTTGCATTTTTACAAGCCAGCTGTACTAGTTCTTTTTTCTGTCCTCTTTTTGGTTTTAATACCTTTACCTGTAGGAGTTCTTCTGCCATTTCAGCAGAGATCGTATCCGGGATTAATATTTCCTTTGGCTTAAAATGATTCGCTTTCGTGTAAAACTGCCCCAAATAGGTCAGCATTTCTTCCTCAGGTTCAGCATAAAAGGGAAACATAGAAACATCACGTTCAATTAATTTTCCTTGTCTGATAAAGAAGACTTGGACACACATCCAACCTTTATCATAAGCATAACCGAAAACATCGCGGTCAGTATAGTCCATTGTCATCATCTTTTGTTTTTCCATTGTCGCTTCAATATGAGCAATACGGTCGCGATATTCCTTGGCCCGTTCAAAGTCAAGCAATTCCGCTGCTTCGTTCATTTTTTGCATTAACTCACTCTTAACTTCCTCATACCCGCCATTTAAAAAACGGGTGATCTCGTCCACCATTTTTTTGTACTCTTCATCTTTCACTTCGTTTATGCATGGAGCAAGGCACTGGTCTAAATGATAATAAAGGCAGACACGTTCAGGCAGGGTTGAACACTTTCTTAACGGATAAATCCGGTCAAGCAATTTTTTTGTCTCATTGGCTGAAATGACATTCGGATAGGGACCAAAGTATTTTCCTTTGTCTTTTTTTACCTTACGGGTTGTGATTAATCGCGGATGTCTTTCTGCCGTTAATTTAATAAATGGATAGCTTTTGTCATCCTTGAGCATGATATTATATTTCGGGTCATGTTTCTTAATTAAATTAATTTCTAAAATAAGTGATTCGATTTCAGTTGAAGTAACAATATATTCAAAGTCCTCTATTTCATTGACTAATCTTAATGTTTTTCCATCATGCGAACCGGTAAAATAAGAACGCACACGGTTTTTTAATATTTTTGCTTTTCCTACATAAATAATCGTTCCCTGACGATCCTTCATCAAATAGCACCCTGGCTGCTCAGGGAGCAGAGTAAGCTTATTTCTAATTAAGTCATTCACGCGGAGGCTTCCTCCCTTCGTTTCGCTTCCACCATACATAATAGATTGAAATCAGGCAGATAAGCAAGTACCAATCATCGGATACAAAGAAACCCCCAAGCGCAGGTGCCCGGGGGATTTCTATATATCTTTTACAATTCAATTAGAATTGCTTTTCTAAGCGCTCAGCAAGTGCTTCTTTCGGTTGGAACCCAACCACTTTATCTACTAATTCACCGTCTTTAAGAACGATTAATGTAGGGATACTCATTACTCCATATTTTCCAGCTGACTCTTGATTTTCATCTACATCGACTTTAACGATTTTTACTTTATCGCCGATTTCAGAATCAAGATCTTCTAGTACTGGTGCTATCATCTTACAAGGTCCGCACCAAGGTGCCCAGAAATCAACCAGCACTAGGCCGGATTCAGTTTCATTAGTAAACGTTTCATCAGTTGCATGTACAATTGCCATTTTACTGCCTCCTCAAATAACTCTAAATTCTAACGAAAGTATACCACCGTTTTCTATTACTTGCTAATAATTTGCTTCAAAGTATATTTTCCCCCGAAAAGGTTTAAGTATTCTACAAAAAAAGTGAGCGGTTGCTCACTTTTAGTATGTATTTGCCGGCCACCAGCCTTTTTTCGTATTCCTGTTCTTAAAGTTATACATCAAGAATGGAATGGAACAGGTCGACCGACAGTCTCTTCCCGCTATAATCCATGTCATTACGTTTTTTAAGCTTTAGGAGTTGATCGATAATTTTTTGAATTCCTCAGTTAATAGCGGCACCACTTCAAAAAGGTCTCCAACAATTCCATAATCTGCAACATTAAAAATGTTTGCTTCCGGATCTTTATTGATTGCAACAATAACTTTTGAATTCGACATCCCTGCTAAATGCTGAATCGCTCCAGATATACCGCATGCAATGTATAAGTCAGGTGTTACTACTTTACCAGTCTGACCAATTTGTAAGGAGTAATCGCAGTAATCTGCATCGCAAGCACCGCGTGATGCACCCACTGCTCCGCCCAAAACATTTGCTAATTCATTTAATAATGTAAAACCATCCGTACTTTTTACCCCACGGCCACCGGCAATAATAACTTTCGCCTCCGATAAGTCGACTCCTTCGCTTGCTTTCCTTACCACTTCTTTTATTACGGAACGTAAATCTTTAATTTCGACTGCTACAGCAGACACTTCTCCTGTGCGTGACTCATCTTGCTCAAGCGGAGCAAGATTATTTGGACGAATCGTCGCAAAAATTAAGCCGTCTGTTATGATTTTTCTCTCAAATGCTTTTCCAGAATAGATGGGTCTTGTAAAGACAATATTGTCCCCTGCTGCTTCAATCGCTGTTACATCTGAAATTAAACCTGAGTTTAATTTAGCAGCCAGCTTAGGAGAAATATCCTTTCCAAGCGCAGTATGGCCAAGAATAATCCCATCTGGCTTCACATCATTAATAACAGAGAGAATCGCTTGTGAATATCCATCTGCAGTGTATTGCTTCAACTTTTCATCTTCAACTGTGATGACACGGTCCGCACCGTAGGAAATCATTTCGGGTGCTAAAACGCTTACAGATTGACCAACTAATAACCCAATAATTTCACCGCCACCGGCAATTGTTTTTGCTGCTCCAATTGCTTCAAAGGATACATTACGCAAGGAATTATCACGAATTTCTCCAAGCACTATTATTTTTTTTGCCATACCTTTCAATACCTCCCGTATATTTTATCTGATTTTGAAAAAAGTTAAATTACTTTTGCTTCTGAATGAAGCAGCCCGACTAATTCTTTCACTTGGGCATCTATCTCACCGGATAATACACGTCCTGCTTCCTTTTTTGCCGGAAGGAAGATTTCAATTGTTTTTGTTTTCGCTTCAACCTCATCTTCATCCAAATCAAGATCATCCAGTTCAAGTTCTTCAAGAGGTTTTTTCTTCGCCTTCATAATTCCAGGTAAAGATGGGTAGCGCGGTTCGTTTAATCCTTGCTGTGCTGTTACTAGGAGCGGCAGGCTTGTTTCAATCACTTCAGAATCCCCTTCTACATCGCGAACGACCGTTGCCTTTTTTCCAGCGATATCAATTTTTGTAATTGTTGTTACATAGTTAATCCCCAACAGTTCAGCAACCCGCGGTCCTACTTGTCCTGAACCGCCGTCAATTGCAACGTTTCCGGCAAGAATGATATCCGCCTCTTTATCTTTAAGATATTCAGAGATTACTTTTGCTGTTGTATATTGATCACCTGATTCAATATCATCTTCTGTATTAATAAGAACAGCTTTATCTGCACCCATCGCTAATGCTGTACGAATTTGCGTTTCTGATTCATCATTACCTACAGTTAGAATCGTCACTTCACCGCCATGTGTCTCGCGGATTTGCAGCGCCTCTTCAACGGCGTATTCATCGTAAGGATTAATGATAAATTCTGCACCATCTTCATTAATTTTACCTGCAGATAAACTGATTTTTTCCTCAGTATCAAATGTTCTTTTTAGTAATACAAAAATATTCATCACTTTACCTCCTTTTAAATGTTTTCCTACAATTTTAATTATAATTCTATTTCAAAAATAATAATATATCAAAATTTTTAGAATTTTAAAATTAGTAAAAAAGTATGAGCAACGGTACACTCACACTTTGGCTTTTCTCCTATTTTCCAGAAAAAGTGGGTTCTCTTTTTTCAAGAAAGGCGGAAATTCCTTCTTTACTGTCTATCGATTGGGAAACCTTTCCGAATAGTTTCGCCTCTTTTTTCACACCTTGGGCAAATTCCTCTGTTTTGGCACAATTTAATAATTTAATAACGGCTTTAAGGACAATTGGGCTTTTCTTGGCAATTTCTTTCGCCATTGTCTTTGCCTTCTCAAGAAGCTCTTCATCTTTATAGGCATGGTTTGCGAGGCCAAATTGTACCGCCTCCAAGCCTGTGATTGGTTTACTTGTCAACATCATTTCGGCAGCCCGTGCCGGTCCGACATAACGCGGCAATCTTTGTGTTCCACCAAATCCTGGGATTAAACCGAGCGATAGCTCAGGAAGACCCAGTTTAGCACCTTCTGTTACTAATCGGAAGTGACATGCCATGGCTAATTCCAAGCCACCTCCAAGTGCAGCCCCGTGGATAGCAGCAATAACCGGTTTTGGAAAACTTTCAATTCTTTCGAATACATTCTGGCCGTGTTTTGCCAATTTAGTAAAGCCTTCACCAGATTCCGTTTCTGTAAACTCCTTAATATCTGCACCTGCTGAAAAAAATCTTCCTTCCCCGTGCAGCAAAACTACCCTTATTTCGTCATCCGTTTCAATACTATCAAAAACCTCAGACAACTCTTGGATTAGTTTAGACGATAAAGCATTTGCCGGCGGGCTGGAAATTTGAATTGTAGCGACTTTGTCTTCATGGGACCATTGCAAATATTCCATCTATACCTTCCTTTCTCTTTATAAAATTACTATCATACCTTTATTAATTTCTCTATGATTCTGCAATTTCCTCCATTTTATTAACTTTTCTGATAAAATATTTTTGTTGGATAAACAATAAAGAGGAATAAAAAAAACTGACTCTTCTAAAAGAATCAGTTTTTCCGCCTTAACGTGCCATAAGACTCCCACCTCATGATTGAGTGAATACAAAAGGATAGGCGGGGGATCCAACGGCACGTAAAGCCCCGATTCGTTCAACTATCCATCAGTGCGGGATTGAGCCCCCACTGACAGAAGTTTCACCTTATAAGTCAATTGTCCTTTTTATCTTTCCGATTATTTTCCTCATCAATTAAAGCTCTGCGTAGGATTTTTCCTACTGCTGTTTTGGGCAGTTCTTCGCGAAATTCATATTTACGCGGCACTTTATAGGCTGCTAGGCTCTTCCTTGTAAATGTGTCCAGTTCTTCTATCGTTACAGTAGAATCTTCCTTCAACACAACATAAGCTTTCACCGTTTCCCCGCGATAAGGATCTGGAATCCCGGCGACGACCACTTCTTTCACAGCAGGGTGTTCATAAAGAATCTCTTCAACCTCGCGGGGATACACATTGAATCCGCCGGCAATAATCATGTCTTTTTTTCGATCAACCATATAGAAATATCCTTGTTCGTCCATATAGCCAAGATCTCCAGTTAAAAGCCAGCCATCTTTAAAGGTTTGCTCAGTTTCATCCTGCCGTCCCCAATAGCCCTTCATGATTTGCGGGCCTTTGACGGCTATTTCCCCTAATTCCCCTTGCGGGAGGATTTCGCCATCCTCCAGAGATAAAATAACGGCATTTGTATCCGGTAAAGGTACCCCGATACTGCCTTTTATCGTCGGGTGATCCCATAAAAAATTCACATGGGTGATCGGAGAAGCTTCCGTTAAACCATACCCTTCAACAAGCTTTCCCCCTGTTGTTTGTTCGAATCTTTCTTGTACTTCTATCGGCAGCGGAGCAGAACCGCTCAGACAGGCATCGACCGAGGAAAGATCATATTTTAGCAAATCCGGATCATTTAACAGACCAATATAAATGGTTGGAGCACCAGGAAATAAAGAAGGGCGTTGTTTCTCGATCGTTTTGAACGTCGTTTTCACATCGAACTTAGGCAGCAATACCATTTTATACACCTGCATAATGGATAAAATTAAAACCGTCGTTACTCCATAAACGTGGAAGAATGGAATGATTCCAAGGACACTTTCCTCACCACGCTTATATTTGTACAGCCAAGTCGCACACATTGTAGTATTTGCAATGAGGTTTCTATGGGTGAGCATGACCCCCTTTGGAAAACCGGTGGTACCTCCTGTATATTGAAGCAACGCAATGTCTTCTACAGAGTTTTCTTCAAATTTCTCGAGTGTTCTCGTAGGCTGCTTTAATATCCTAGTGAATAAATGACAATTCCCTTCATGCTGTACTTTTACTACAATGCCGTATTGTTTTTTTTGGATAAATGGATAGATGATATTTTTTGGGAAGGGGAGAAAATCTTTAATAGCGGTGACAATGATATGCTGAATGTCTGTGTGGTCCTTTATCTTTGATACTTTTGGAAATAATATATCGAGCGTGATGATCGCTTTCGCACCTGAATCCTTCATTTGGTACTCTAGTTCCCGCTCTGTATAGAGAGGATTTGTTTGCACGACAATTCCCCCGGCAAGCAATACTCCATAAAAGCTAATAACGGCCTGGGGCGTATTTGGCAACATGATCGCCACTCGATCTCCTTTGGCAATGCCAACACTCTGCAGATAGGCTGCAAGTTTTTCAGCCGCCTCATAGAGATAACGATAAGAAACCTCACTGCCTAAAAAATGAATCGCTATTTTGTCAGGAAATTCCTTTGCCGTTTTGATTAGCAGATGCTGCAATAGCTCATCTCCGTAGTTTAATTCATGGGGAATATCTTGAGGATAAAGTTGGAGCCATGGTTTTTCATTCATGCGAAACCCTCCTTAACATGGCTTGTTTTGTTGCACAACCTCTTATTCTATTGTATTCCTCCCTTTAGTATGAATAGAACCATCGTGGGACCAAATATAAAGGAAGTACAGACTATTATGGCCGCATCATCGTCTTCATCTTAAGAAAGTTTCCCCCACATTATATAGAGACAAATGGGACAAGGAACCCGTCCCCTTGTCCCTAACGCAGGATTTTGAATGCTTTTTCGGTATTGGCAAAATGGAGTTTTACAAATGAAGGCAGTACTTCTTTCCCTTTTTCCTTAATTAGGCGGGCGCATGCAACATCAACCTGTGCTCCTGCTCCCTTTGGGATTTTAAATCCGGCCTCGGTACTTAACTTTTCAAAATGCTGAACAAAGGCATACCTGGCGATAATGGAGGCCGCTGCCACAGCCGTATGAACTCCTTCAGCTTTTGTGCTAAAGCAGACATTTTCACGTTGAATCTTTTTTTGCCCTTTTAAATAGCCGTAATAGATCTCCTCTTTGGCAAATTGGTCAATTAAAATCACTTCAGGCTTTTCCGGGGCAATTTTTGTTAATAGATGCCCAATCGCCTGATTATGGAGCAGGGCTTTCATTTTCCCCTGTGACATGCCAGATTGCTGCATCGTATTATATTTTTCATTATGCAGTACTAAAAGGCTATAAGGGATTATTTTAACAATCTGCTTGGCAATCGCTGAGATTTTTTCATCGTTCAAATTTTTCGAATCCTGTACCCCAAGCTCTTGCAGGAGCGCGATTTCTTCCTTCCGTACATAGGCTGCACAGACGGTTATCGGGCCAAAGAAATCTCCTGTCCCCACCTCATCAGAACCGATGCAAGATAAACTGCTGATATTGGAAGGCAGCCCTTTAACCGAAGCACCGCTTTTCAACGTTGTTTTTTTCACAGCCGGAGATGCTCTTTTTGCTAAATCCTTTCCCCATTTATCAGCCTCTTCCATACAACCGGCTCCCTGGAAAAGCACTTTTCCCGAACGATAAGCAGTAATTGCGCAATTTCTTGTTTTTGCAGCAAATACTCCTCCCTGCGGTGTTTTTTCTGTTAAATAAGACTCATAATGCTTCTTCATTTTTTCTATTTCCTGGGTACTTTTTTGCAGGACAATCTGACTCAAATGGTTCACTCCTTCTATTTTCACTCTATTTAGTATCCTTCTACTTTAAAACTATTCAGGTTTCATGGTATGATTATGCTTAGGATTCTTTTGAATGGAGGCATGCAGCTTGTCACGGACTGAAAAAACCCGCAGCACGGTTAAGATATACGGAAATGACTATATTATCGTTGGTTCCGAGAGTGCCAGCCATATTCGGCATGTTGCTTCAATGGTCGATGAAAAAATGCACGAAATACACTCAAAGAATCCTTCACTCGATACGAAACAACTGGCTGTTCTTACCGCCATTAATGCCGTTAATGATTATGTAAAAATAAAAGAACGACTAGAACAGCTTGAAAAAGAAGTTAATAAGTAAAGGACTGTTATAGTTATGCTTGATCTCGCTGTATTAATCGTTTTAGGTTTTGGTTTTTTGATAGGTTTGAAGAGAGGTTTTATTCGGCAGCTTATCCATCTTACTGGTTTTTTCATAGCCGCATTTGCTGCTCTCCATTTCCACAATCAACTGGCACCAAAACTCACCATATGGATTCCATATCCTGTATCAAGTACGGATTCGACATTTTCCTACCTATTTAATCATGCTAATTTGGAGGATGCTTATTATCGCGCCATTGCATTTGTCGTGATTTTTTTTGCTGTTAACATCCTTTTATATTTAATCGGAAATATGCTTCATTTTCTTGCCAAGATTCCTGTATTAAAGCAGTTGAATGTTTGGGCAGGCGGATTTTTAGGATTTATTGAAGTTTATCTTATCATGTTTATTCTGTTATTGATAGCTGCGCTTCTGCCACTTGAAACGATCCAAATCAGTCTTGCGGAATCCGCCGCTGCAGAAATCATATTGAAGCATACCCCTTTCTTATCACAGTTAGTCCAAGATGTATGGATGGTACAATCGGAAGCAGTATAAAGAGACTGCCATCATTGGGGTCATACTGCCAGTTAATGCGGGATAACTTCTCTTTTGCCGGAGAAGTTTTCTTATTAATAGGAAAATAATAAAGAAAGAAAGCTTTTTGTACAAAAGAAGGCAGTGAGCAGGTGAATAATAACATGAGAAACAAAAAGGATGTCATACACTTATTAGAAACGATTGCTGTTTATATGGAATTAAAAGGTGAAAATAGCTTTAAAACCGCAGCATTTAGAAAAGCGGCTAATAGCTTGGAGTTAAGTGAGATTCCATGGGAAGAAATAACTGATTTGACTGCCTTACCGAATATTGGCAAGGGTACAGCGGCTGTTATTGAAGAATACAGGCAGGAAGGGAAATCCTCCCTTTTGGAGGAACTTCAAGAGGATGTTCCAAAAGGACTGATTCCATTATTGCAATTACCGGGATTAGGCAGTAAGAAAATTTCAAAACTATATAAAGAACTTGGGATTGAAAATACCCAGGACCTTGAAGCCGCATGCCGAAGCCATCAAGTTCAGGATTTAAAAGGATTCGGGAAAAAAACGGAGGAAAAAATTCTCCAAGCTTTGCTTCAGGCTGGCGACAGACCAGCTCGCCTTCCGCTTGCCTATATGCTGCCTATAGCGGAGAAACTTGAAAAAGCCTTATCTCAGATGGACGATATCGTTCAATTTTCACATGCCGGCAGTCTGCGCAGAATGCGGGAAACGATTAAAGATTTGGATTTTATCATTGCAACAACTAAGCCGCTTTCCGTGAAAGATCAGCTGTTAAAGATGCCTGATATAAAGGAAGTCATTGCCGCCGGGGATACAAAGGTTTCGCTTGTACTTGAGCTGGGCTGTGATGTCTCAATTGATTTTCGTCTCGTTCAACCGCACGAATTCGCGACGACACTCCATCATTTTACTGGTTCCAAGGAACACAACGTCCGCATGCGCCAGCTGGCAAAAAAGAGGGGCGAAAAAATCAGCGAATACGGGGTGGAAAACAGCAAGGACGGCTCCCTTTTGACATTTAATTCGGAAGCGGAATTTTATGCCCATTTTGACTTGCCCCTTATCCCTCCTGAATTACGAGAAGATGGCTCTGAGGTTGATCATTATAAAGAGGGATATGGTCTTATCCGTTTAAGCGATATTAAAGGAGACCTCCATATGCATACAACTTGGAGCGATGGAGCGCACTCACTTGAGGAAATGGCAGAGGCCTGCAGAAAAAGAGGTTATCAATATATGGCCGTAACCGACCACTCCCAATATTTAAAGGTAGCAAACGGATTAACTGTTGAACGGCTGAAAAGACAAAGGGAAGAAATTAACAGACTGAATGCGGGCTATACAGATTTTACGATCCTGGCGGGAATTGAAATGGATATATTGCCAGATGGTTCGTTGGATTATGATGATGACGTTCTAAAGGAAATGGACTTAGTGATTGCCTCGATCCATTCTTCCTTTTCCCAGCCGAAAGAGAAAATAATGGAACGTTTAAAAGCGGCTCTGTATCATGGAAATGTAAACATTATTGCTCACCCGACGGGAAGATTAATTGGCAGACGCGTTGGGTATGAGGTTGATATGGATATGCTTATCGAGCTTGCAAAAGAAACCAATACAGTTTTAGAATTAAATGCCAATCCAAATCGCCTTGATTTATCTGCAACGAATATCCGAAAAGCAGCGGATGCAGGTGTAAAGATCGCAATTAATACAGATGCCCATAGAATAGAGACACTTGATCATATGAAAATCGGTGTTTCCACAGCTAAAAAGGGCTGGATTAAAAAATCCAGCGTTATCAATACATGGAATAAAGACGAATTACTCTCCTTTTTACGTAATCGTCCGTAACACCCAGTTTCAGGTGCCATTTGAACGGCGCCTTCCACTTCTATTTAGGGAGGAAATATCTCCATGCAGGAAAAGGTTTTTAAAGTACTAGAATTTGATAAAGTGAAAGAACAACTTCTTGAACATGTTTCTTCATCATTAGGCAGAGAACTGGCAGAAAAACTGCTCCCTTCTACTGATTATGCTGAAGTCGTACAAAGTCAGGAAGAAACAGATGAAGCCGTTAAAGTACTGCGCTTGAAAGGAAATGTACCGCTTGGCGGGATTTTTGATATTCGTCCCCATATTAAACGAGCGGTGATTGGCGGTAGCTTGAGCCCTCATGAATTAATGCACATAGCCAGCACGATTCACGCCAGTCGAATGATGAAACGGTTTATTGAGGATTTCATTGATGAGAATGAAGCATTGCCAAATCTGCAGCAGGAAGCAGAAAAAATAGTCATTCTTGCCGAATTAGAACAATCGATAAAAAATGCCGTAGATGATAATGGGGAAGTGCTCGATAGTGCCAGTGAAACATTGCGTTCACTAAGAAATCAAATACGAACAAAGGAAGCTCGGGTTAGGGAAAGACTCGAAAGCATGATCCGTTCATCAAGTGCACAAAAAATGCTTTCTGATGCCATTGTTACCATTCGGAATGACCGCTTTGTTATTCCGGTAAAACAGGAATATAGAGGCCATTATGGCGGGATTGTCCATGATCAAAGTTCTTCCGGCCAAACATTATTTATCGAGCCGCAAGCCATTGTCCAACTGAACAATGAGCTGCAAAGTATCCGGCTTAAGGAACAGCAGGAAATTGAACGAATCCTTATCCTGCTCTCCGGACAAACAGCTGAATATAGCGTTGAACTTGAAATCATTACAAAAGTACTCGGCCACATTGATTTTTTGTTTGCCAAGGCACGCTATTGTCACAAAATTAAAGCGTCTAAGCCTTTGATCAATGATCAAGGGAGGATTTCTCTAGTGAAGGCTAGACACCCATTAATCCCTATTGATCAAGTAGTTGCCAATGATGTTGTTATTGGCAAGGATTTTTCCACCATTGTGATTACAGGACCGAATACAGGCGGTAAAACCGTCACATTGAAAACGGTCGGTCTCTGTACATTAATGGCGCAAGCGGGTTTGCAAATCCCTGCCCTTGATGGCTCTGAAATGGCTGTCTTTGATGCCGTTTATGCCGATATCGGCGACGAGCAGTCGATTGAACAAAGCTTAAGTACCTTTTCTTCCCATATGGTCAATATTGTTGATATCTTAAAAAAGGCCGATTACAACAGCCTCGTACTTTTCGATGAACTGGGCGCCGGTACCGATCCACAGGAAGGGGCCGCTTTAGCCATTTCCATATTAGATGAAGCAAGTCGCCGCGGAGCGAGAGTTATTGCTACTACGCATTATCCTGAACTGAAAGCATATGGTTATAACAGAGAAGGAGTCGTAAATGCCAGTGTCGAATTTGATATTGAAACCTTGAGTCCGACATACCGCTTGCTCATTGGCGTCCCAGGACGAAGTAATGCCTTTGAAATCTCAAAACGGCTTGGATTGGATGATCGGATTATTGACACAGCTCGTACCTTCGTCAGTGCGGATAGTCATCAAGTTGAAAATATGATTGCCTCGCTTGAAGATAGTAAGCGTCAGGCGGAACAAGAGCTGCAGGAAGCACATGAGTTATTGAAAAATGCAGAAATGCTGCAAAAGGATTTACAGAAACAAATGGTCGAGTACTATGAAAAGAAAGACTCGCTCAATGATAAGGCAGCCGATCAAGCACGCGGGATTATTGAAAAAGCAAAACATGAAGCAGATACTATCATTCATGATTTAAGAAGAATGCGTGCTGAAAAACAAACGGAAATTAAAGAGCATGAACTGATTGAAGCGCAAAAAAAATTAACAGAAGCTGCACCAAAGGAAAAGAAACAAAAATCATCCCTATTACGTAAAACGAATAAACATCAATTTCATCCTGGAGATGAGGTGAAGGTATTGAGCTTTAATCAAAAAGGCCATCTCATTCATAAGATTTCTTCCGATACATGGGAAGTACAAATCGGTATCATGAAAATGAAAGTTGCTGAAGGCGATCTAGAATTTATTCAGACTCCTAAGCAAGTAGAACAAAGAACGATTGCAACCGTTAAAGGGAAGGATTTTCATGTGAGTCTGGAATTGGATTTACGTGGTGAAAGGTATGAGAATGCCCTGGCCAGAGTAGAAAAATACATTGACGACGCCTTGCTCGCAGGATATCCCCGTGTATCGATCATTCATGGGAAAGGAACCGGGGCATTAAGGCAGGGTGTACAGGAATATTTGCGAAACCACCGGGCAGTGAAACGTATTCGTTTCGGAGACCACAACGAAGGCGGAATTGGGGTTACAATTGTAGAGTTTAAATAAAAGAAGGTGTGGCTTCAATGAATCAATTTTGGGAAAACGAATATGTACTAACCGCAGCGAATTATAGTGTTGTCATTTTATGTTTAATTGTATTTTTAGCTATATTTGAACTTGTTACAAAATACAAAAACTGGAGTGAAATCAAAAAAGGGAATGTAGCGGTTGCCATGGCGACAGGCGGTAAGATATTTGGGATCGTCAATATCTTTCGTTATTCCATAGAGCATAATGATTCATTTTTGACGATGATCGGCTGGGGAATTTATGGGTTTATTTTATTGCTTATCGGTTATTTTATTTTCGAATTTATGACACCTACTTTCAAAATTGATGAAGAGATTGAAAAGGATAACCGGGCGGTCGGACTAATCTCAATGATCATTTCCATCGCTTTGTCCTTTGTTATTGGTGCAGGTATTATTTAAGGAGCGCAGAGAATTGGAGAAGTTGGCTAAAATTTTATTGATTTGCTGTTCAATTTTCCTATTAATAGGAATTATTTATATGGTTTTTTTCGTGTAAGCATTGTAAAAAAAAGATGTTCTTTCAGACTGCATAACAGTCCGCGAGAACATCTTTTTTTGCATTTTTAGCTGCGTAAAACGGCTCCTGCCTCTTCTTCAACAGCCTTCAATACCTTTTCATGCGCTTTTGTTACATCTTCATCCGTTAAGGTACGTTCCGGATCAAAATATTTTAGTGTATAGGCTAGTGACTTTTTACCAACTTCCATATGTTCGCCTTCATACAAGTCAAAGACATGAACTTCTTTTAATAAAGCTCCGCCTGCTCCGCGAATAATCTTTTCCAAATCGCCGGCAACAGTATTTTTATCCACTACGAGAGCAATATCTCTTGTAATTGACGGGAAACGCGGTATCGATTCATAAGAAATCGGTGCAACCTCTGCCTCAGCTATTTTCTTAAACGATAATTCAAATACATACGTTTCTTTAATATCAAGTTCTTTCTGCACGGTTGGGTGGACCTGACCAACAAAACCAATTACTTCACCGTTTAAGAGGACCTCAGCAGCCCGTCCTGGATGCATATTATCCAATT
This sequence comes from uncultured Bacillus sp., assembly GCA_937902115.1. Lineage (GTDB taxonomy): Bacteria > Bacillota > Bacilli > Bacillales > Cytobacillaceae > Bacillus_BD. The sequence goes on from CALGSR010000163.1 coordinate 17,458, forward strand.
CTGCCTGGCGGTACTCGATTTGGCTTGTTACCCCTAATGACTCAAACAATGCTTCTAATACACCTTTTAAAACATAGAAATCAACTGCTTTTTTCTCACCCTGCCAAAGACTTGCTTCCCAAAGACCGGTAATCGCTGCAGCAATATGTTCTCTTTCATCTGGCAGCTGATCATTCTCCTGCTCAAAGAACACAGAGCCAGTTTCATACAATGCCACAGAATCCATTTGCCGGGCATTATTGTGTTTTACCGCTTCTAATAGTTGCGGCAAGATGCTCATACGAAGCCGGCTTCTTTCTTCACTCATTGGCATAGCAAGAGTGATAGCTTCCCGTTTTTCAAGAGCAAATTGAGCTGCCTTTCCCTCACTTGTTAATGAATAAGTAGTCGCTTGATAAAGTCCTGCCCCTTCTAACGTGCGGCGAGCAAGTCGGCGCTTTTGTTGATAAGCAGTCAATGCTCCCGGAGTTGCAGTACCTTTCGGAAGTGTAGAAGGAATTTTATCATAGCCGTACATACGGGCAACCTCTTCGACGATATCTGCTTCAATTGTAATATCACCGCGGCGAGTTGGAACGGTAATGATAAACATATTTCCATCAACTTTTACTTCAAAACCTAAGCGGGCAAGAATATCGCTCACTTCATTAGCTGAAATATTGGTCCCAATTGACCTATTAATTTTATCTAACGTAATTGAAACAACCGCTGGTTCAATTTTAATGTTATTGCACTCAGAAGTTCCTTCTAAAATTGTTCCCCCTGCATATTGCGCCATCAACTGGGCAGCTCTTTCACCTGCAGCGCGAGTTCTTTCTGGGTCTACTCCTTTTTCAAAGCGGGCGCTTGATTCACTGCGTAAGCCGTGGTCTTTCGATGCTTTACGGACAATGGGTCCAGCAAAGTAGGCCGCTTCGATAATAACGCTTGTCGTATCTTCTCTCACTTCAGAATCAGCACCACCCATTACCCCCGCGATGGCTACAGGTTCTTTGCCATTTGTAATCACAAGATGATCAGTTGTTAAAGTACGTTCTGTATCATCAAGAGTTGTGATTTTTTCCGCTTCTTTTGCCCGGCGAATCACAATTTCTTTTGAACCAAGACGGTCATAATCAAAGGCATGCAGCGGTTGACCATATTCAAGCAGAATGTAGTTGGTAATATCAACAACATTATTATGCGGACGAATTCCGGCATTCATTAAGCGTGTTTGCATCCATAATGGCGATGGGCCAATTTTGACGTCTTTAACGACCTTTGCGATGTATAATGGATTATCTTCCTCTGCCTCAACTTTAACATTGATATAATCTGATGTTTTTTCTACAGTTTCTTCTTTTTCAATGACCGGCCATTTTACTTCACGCTCAAGAATCGCTGCTACTTCGTATGCTACTCCAAGCATACTCATCGCGTCGGCCCGGTTTGGCGTTAAGCTAAGTTCAAGAATTTCATCGTCTAAAGCAAGAGCAGCAAGAGCGTCTTCCCCTACTTTGGCATCCTGTGGAAAATTAAAAATTCCTACTGCATATTCTTTCGCCACTAATTTTGACTCAATACCCAGCTCCTGCAGGGAACAAATCATGCCATGTGAAACTTCACCGCGCAGTTTGGCTTTTTTTATTTTAAAGTTATTCGGCAGGACGGCACCAACTGTTGCCACCGCTACTTTTTGTCCTTTTCCAACGTTCGGTGCACCGCAGATGATCTGCACAGGTTCCTCGGCACCGATATCCACTAAACATTTATTCAGTTTATCTGCATCCGGATGCTTCTCACATTCTAATACGTGTCCGATTACTACACCCTTTAAGCCTTCGCTTTTCTTTTCAACACCTTCCACTTCAATCCCGCTTTTTGTAATCTTGTCGGCAAGATCCTCAGCGCTGATGCCGGAAAGATCGACATAATCCTGCAGCCATTTATATGAAACAAACATTTATTGTCCTCCTATTCATTCAGAAAATTGTTCTTTATTCATGCAAAATTTACGCTTCGAAGCGATTAAATTGTTTTAAGAAACGAACATCATTTGTATAGAAATGACGGATATCATCGACCCCATATTTTAGCATCGCAATTCGTTCTACCCCGATACCAAAGGCAAATCCTGAATATTTTTTCGAGTCAAATCCGCTCATTTCAAGAACATTTGGATGGACCATTCCTCCACCCAATACTTCGATCCAGCCGGTATGTTTACATACATTACAGCCATGGCCTTTACAAATTTTACAAGAGATATCTACTTCTACAGAAGGTTCTGTGAAAGGGAAGAAACTTGGACGAAGACGAATTTCACGATCCTGGCCGAATACCTTCTTCAGGAAGACTTCAAGCGTTCCCTTTAAATCACTCATCGAAATGTTTTCATCCACTAAAAGACCTTCAATTTGCATAAATTGATGCGAATGAGTCGCGTCATCATTATCACGGCGGTATACTTTACCAGGACAGATAATTTTAACAGGTCCTTGGCCTTTTTGTTTTTCCATTGTTCTTGCTTGAACAGGAGATGTATGGGTACGCATGAGTACACTTTCATCTGAAATGTAGAAGGAGTCCTGCATATCACGGGCTGGATGACTTTTAGGCAGATTTAATGCTTCAAAATTATAATAGTCGCTTTCCACTTCCGGTCCCTCAGCAATTGTATAGCCCATTCCAATAAACACATCTTCAATTTCTTCAACAATTCGTGTTAATGGATGCAGATTTCCCCTTCTAACAACTCTTGCAGGTAATGTAACATCAATCGTTTCTGCTGCTAATTTTACTTTAACTGCTTCTTCTTCAAGCAAAACTTGTTTCTCTTCAATTTTAACTGCAATTGTTTCACGTACCACATTTGCTAAAGCCCCCATTTTGGGACGTTCTTCAGCGGATAGCTTCCCCATTCCCCGTAATACCTCTGTAATGGGTCCTTTCTTGCCAAGGTAGGCGACACGAATATCATTTAATTCTTTTAAGTGAGATGCCGCTGTGATTTTCTCTAGGGCCTCTGCCTGCAGTTCTTGTAAACGTTCCTGCATGTTTTAATTCCTCCTTTAAATTGTGCATCCCTACTAGGATTTTTCCTTTAAACACCATTATAAATAAAGACAAAAAAGCCCCGATCCCGAAAAGGGACGAGGCTTATATATCGCGGTACCACCCTTATTAGCGCGTCGAAAGGCAACGCACTCACTTCATTTCCATAACGGCTCTCCACCGGAACATTTTTCGGATCTTATTAAATAGAGATCTTCCCAATGCCAACTCGAGAGGTGAATTCCCTTACGCAGAGCCATTAAAAATGCTTTCAGTCACGGCATTTTCTTCCTTATAATGGATGTCCTAAGCTACTAGTCTCTGTCATCGTCTTTATTTTATCAAATTCTGTATTATTATAGTACATATTCCCACTGGTTTCAAATTCATTTTTGCAAATAATACATCAGGATGCCGGCGGCTACGCCAACGTTCAACGATTCACACTTTCCGTGGATCGGAATATACAAATTTCTAGTTGTCTTCTGAAGCAGTTCCGGTGCTACCCCTTGACCTTCATTGCCAACTAAGAGAGCAAAAGTGTCTGATTTCTCGACTGTTTCAAAAGGGACACCGCCCTCTAGAGATGTGCCATAAATGGGCAGATCAAGAGTCTCGAAAAAAACAGCTAAATCAGTTTTTAAAATCGGCAGGTGGAAAAGACTTCCCTGGGTTGAACGGACGACTTTCGGATTATAGGGATCGGCACATCCCTCCCCTAAAATAACAGCATCCATCCCCGCTGCATCTGCTGTGCGGATTAGTGTCCCCAAATTACCCGGGTCCTGAACCCTATCTAATAAAAGAAGCTTTTTTACTTTCATCTTATCAAACGAAACGGATGGTTTTTCACAGACAGCTGCAATTCCCTGTGGGGTTTCAGTATCACAAATTGCCTTCATTACCTCATTTGTAACATAAACGACCTCTGTTCCCTCTATTTTAATTGACTGCTGTTTGTCCATCTCCTGATTTATGATAATTTCAAAGACCAAGCCCTCTTTTAATGCTTCCTCTACAAGATGATATCCTTCGAGCAGAAAGCGACCAGAGCGATCACGCTCTTTTTTTGTTAAAAGCTTTTTCCAAGCCTTAACGGCTGGGTTTTTGATCGATTCAATGTATTTCAAATAGTAACGCTCCTTTTAAGATCACATTGTCCCTATTATAACGCACTTTGAATACATATTGCATCATGGATAGGAAACGCTAATAACTGTTCATGTTATTCTATTTAGGAGGAAAATCAATGAACTTAAATTTACGGAACGCCATTATTCACAATGTAACAGGGAACACACAAGCGCAGTTAGAAGATACGATTGTTGATGCCATTTCTACCGGTGAGGAAAAAATGCTCCCCGGGCTGGGTGTATTGTTTGAAGTTATTTGGAACAATTCCTCAGAACAAGATAAACAAGAAATGCTGACAGCATTAGAATCCGGTCTAAAAAAATAACAGCCTTCACGGCTGTTATTTTTTTTCACTGAACCCTTGTGCCGGTTTCTTAATCCTGATCAGTGTCCAGTTCCAGCGCCTAGCGACTAGTGGACTTCACACTTCCTCCGCAACGATTGCGTCAACACGAACGCGCACAGTGTGCTCTTCGTGTTTCCTTTATCGCAAGAAGGGAGTGCTCCAGTCCATACCCTGCTTGCGCAAGGCGCTTCCGCTTTTCTTTTTATTCATAAGTGATTCGATCAACGGTTTCCTTGTCTAGGCGTTTGATGACCTCGACGACGAGTTTCACTGCATTTTCAAAATCATCGCGGTGCAGGATCGCACCATGAGAATGAATATATCTTGTGGCAATCCCGATGGAAAGGGCGGGGACTCCCTTAGCGGTCAGATGGATTGAACCGGCATCCGTCCCACCACCTGGCATGGCTGTATACTGATAAGGAATATTACATTCATCTGCTGTATCTGTCACTAAATCCCGTAAACCTTTATGAGAAACCATAGACGCATCATATAGAACAATTTGCGGACCATTTCCTACTTTGCCCATTGCTTCTTTTTCTGAAACTCCCGGTGTATCTGCGGCAATGCCGACGTCTACGGCAAAACCAATATCAGGCTGGACTTTAAATGTAGAGGTTTTCGAACCGCGTAATCCTACTTCTTCCTGTACCGCTCCAATTCCATACACGACATTTGGATGATGTTCACCTTTTAACTGCTTCAATACATCGATAGCAATGGCACAGCCAATCCGATTGTCCCAGGCTTTTGCGAGAAGCATTTTTTCATTGTTCATCACGGTAAATTCGAAAGCAGGTACGACCATATCCCCCGGACGAACGCCCCATTCCTCTGCTTCTTCTTTGCTGGAGGCTCCGATATCAATAAACATATCCTTAATTTCATACGGCTTTTTCCGTGCCTCAGGAGATAAAATATGCGGTGGCTTCGAGCCAATAATTCCTGTAATATCTCCTTTACGGGTCACAATCGTCACCCGCTGTGCGAGCATGACCTGGTTCCACCAGCCGCCGACCGTTTGAAATTTTAAAAACCCTTTGCTGTCGATTTGTGTGATCATAAAGCCAATCTCATCTAAGTGTCCTGTCACAACAATTTTCGGTCCGTTTTCATCGCCTGTTTTTTTCGCAATTAGACTTCCGAGATTATCCATTAAAATTTCATCTGCATATGGGGCTATGTATTTTTTCATGACTTCCCGCGGCTCTCTTTCATTCCCGGCAATTCCCTTTGCGTCTGTTAACTCTTTAAGCATTGTAAGTGTTTCATCTAATTTCTCCATCTTTTCGACTCCTTTATATATTCTACTACCTATTATACAAAAGGGGGGAGTCGTTATACAAAAGATTAGCGAATCCACTCTCTGTTTCATCCAAATCCTCTCCCCTTACAAAAAAATTCATCTAAAAATGAAACCTTTTTATGATTTAACCGTAGATAAAGAAATAATAAAGAAAAGGGAGGGTTTACTTTGATGTGGCTTGTACGCTTTATGCTATTCGCCCTTATTCTTTTTCTCATCTACCGAATGATTAAATTTATCTTAAGCCCCAAACGGAAATTAGAATTGGCTCACGAGCAAAAACGCTATTATTTTTTAGATGATGCAAATAATGTACGTAAAAACTTTTTTCTCACCTATAAAGGAGTTCTTTTTGAAGGGGAAAAATATTTAGGAACAACTGAAAATTCTTTTGATGTTGTTTCTATATTTATTTGGCCGCATAGCACAGCTGCGTTGAAAGGATTTGTGCGCGAAGATTTTCAGTTTATTGAGGAAAAGATCCTTGACCATTATCCATATGCTGAATTGGATTGGAAAAGTCCAGTAAATGAATTTCTGCAAAAAATCAAAGATCCACAAGATCCTTACCAATAAAATGTATTGAGTATATCCAAAAAGCCAACACACAGGTTGGCTTTTCTTTTTTCCTTGCTTCACTTAGACTGACTTCAGCATCAACCTTCCTCCTTAAGACGAAAAAAACTTCTCCATTTAATAACAGTCACCTTTTCCCGCAAGAGATAGACAAGAATGAATAAGATTAGAAAAACGAGCACCGTCACCATGGGGGTAAACAAACGAATAAATTGACCGAAAGCCGAATAGAAAAAGGCAAGCGGCAAATTTGTCAGCAAATTATTTTTCATATAGACGCTTAGCTTGCGGTTCTTTTCCATTAAACAAAAATTCAGCATGTGAAAATGAATAAAAGGAATTAATCGTAAAACAGCTGTTTGCGAAACCGTAAGATTCCGATATTCTCCAAACCATTTTCTTTTTAATTTAGACAGTCTTTGATAGGTTTTCGGCATTTTATCAATGAAATAATAAAAGCAGAGTGAATTTAGCAGCAATCCGAGCAATGAAAATAAAGTACCAAATAACGAGCCAAAAAGAATTCCTCCAGCTAGACAAACGAGGGTAACAGGAATAAACAGAAACTGCCGAATAAGATGAAATAAAACAAAGGCTATTGGGGCAAGCACGCCGCCTGCTCCCACAAAGACCAGCAAAATCGTCATACTTTCATCCATCGTTTAACCTCTTTTCTTGAGGCTCTGAGGCTTTCTCATTGCCTTTTGCTAATTCTTGATGTTTATTAAAGCTTATCGAAAAAAGAGAAATGATATGACCATTTTATGAAAGAAACATAAAGAAACGCTTCGATAACAGCGAGAATGGGAAAACCGATTTTAAATGATAAATGCTTTGTTTTATGCTGAAACAGATGCATTCCTGCTGTTGCCCCGATGGCGCCGCCACATAAAGCAACAAGCCATAATGTTTTCTCCTTAATGCGCCAGCCATGTTTTATGGCTCGTTTTTTATCTACACCCATTAAGCTTAAGCCAACCAGATTCATCGAGAGAAATAAGATTAAGATTGCATATAACATAGACTTCCCCCTTCAATATGCAAAAAGCCACTCTCTGATAAAAGAGAATGGCTTGAATTATACTCAATAAGAAAGCATAAGATTTCTGAAGTTAGACTAGTGTCTAGCTCCAGCGCCTAGCGACTAGTGTACTTCACACTTCCTCCGCAACGATTGCGTCAACATCGAATCGCCCTACGTGCTCTTCGTGTTTCCTTTATCGCAAGAAGGGAGTGCTCCAGTCCATACCCTGCTTGCGCAAGGCGCTTCCGCTTTTCTTATTTACTTAAGTTTGATTTTGCAACAGTTGCTAATTCAGCAAATGCATTTGCATCATTTACTGCAAGATCAGCAAGCATTTTGCGGTTTACTTCGATACCAGCAAGCTTTAAGCCATGCATTAAACGGCTGTATGAAAGACCGTTGATGCGTGCAGCTGCGTTGATACGAGCAATCCAAAGCTTACGGAAATCACGTTTTTTCTGACGACGATCCCGGTATGCATATTGTAATGATTTCATTACTTGTTGATTTGCTACTTTATATAATGTATGTTTTGAACCGAAATAACCTTTAGCTAATTTAAGAACCTTTTTACGACGTTTGCGCGTAACTGTACCGCCTTTTACACGTGGCATATTGGTTTCCCTCCTGTTTTTAAAAAATATGACTTACTTAATATTATCTAATAAATGACGAATGCGTTTGTAGTCTCCTTTAGAAACCAGCGCACCTTTACGAAGTTTACGTTTTGCTTTTGTTGATTTATTTGCAAACAAGTGGCTTGTATAAGCGTGATCACGCTTTAATTGACCAGTTCCAGTTTTTTTGAAACGCTTGGCAGCGCCGCGGTGTGTTTTCATTTTTGGCATTGGGTATATCCTCCTCTTACTTTTCGGTTTTAGGTGCTAAAACTAAGAACATGCTTCTGCCGTCCATTTTGGGATGTGATTCCACAGTTGCAACGTCTTTGCATGCCTCTGCAAAACGGTCTAATACACGTTGACCAATTTCTTTATGCGTGATAGCCCGACCTTTGAAACGAATCGATGCTTTCACTTTATCGCCTTTTTCAAGGAATTTGATCGCATTTCGAAGTTTTGTATTGAAATCATGTTCATCAATCGTAGGACTGAATCGAACCTCTTTGATATTAATGACTTTTTGATTTTTCCGTGCTTCTTTATCTTTTTTCTGTTGTTCAAACTTAAACTTCCCATAGTCCATAATACGACCAACAGGTGGTTTAGCATTTGGTGCAACTAATACAAGATCCAAGTTCGCACGTGCCGCAATCTCAAGTGCTTCGGTCTTTGATTTAATTCCTAATTGTTCTCCATTTTGATCAATCAGTCGTACTTCACGGGCGCGAATTCCCTCATTCAACAACATATCTTTGCTAATAGCAAAACACCTCCGGATTTTTATCAAGAATACAATATTTAGGTTAAGAACATCCCATCAGGTTACTTCATTAGAGAGTCATAACTTGCCGCTCAAAACGACGGAAGCTGCTGTCGCATCTTACTATCAACTAAAGAAAATAAACTTCTGATAGTACAAAAAAAGTGTGGGCGTCAAAACACCCACACTTTACGACATACATCATAGTTCATTCAACTAAAAATGTTAACGTATACCTGTAGACAACTTTACAAGCGTCAATCAGGTGAGAAGCGGGTGCTTCTTCTTTTCCTAAAACCGTATTCGATTACCTGCATTACTATATCACAATGATTACGTAATGTCAAAGAAGAGTATCGCAAACTGCGGATCAAGCATAGGAAAAT
>CALGSR010000164.1 GCA_937902115.1 uncultured Bacillus sp.
CAGACCATCATCGGTGAGAATGGCGCCACATTGTCCGGCGGCGAGCGGCAGCGCGCATTTTTGGCGCAGGCCCTGGCTCAGGAGCCGGAGATCCTGCTGCTTGACGAACCGACGAACCATCTTGATTTGTCCTACCAAAAGGAACTGTTTGATCTTTTGAAAAAGTGGACCCGTGAGCAAGGATTGACAGTGATTTCGATTTTTCATGATTTGAATTTATCAGGCCTTTATTGCGACCGGTTGCTGCTGCTTGAAAATGGAAAAGTAGTCAGCTGCGGGATCCCGGATGAGGTGCTGCGGCGGGAGAGAGTGGAAAATGTCTATCATACAAAGATTGCCAGGCAGCCGCATCCAAAGGTACCTGCGCCGCAAATTATGCTCCTGCCTGAAAGGGATGAGAGGGAGATGGTGCAGGCACGTGTCACGGAGGAGTTTGTTGAAGTGCGGGATGATATTGTTGTACTAAAGGCGCCCGTCCCTTTAAGGACGATGTCTTCCGGTGTGATCGGGGCAGGAGTCGGGTGGCACACAACATTCGTGAACCGTCATGTGAACCGAAATTATAATTGTACCGATCATCGGCAAGAGATGGCTGATTTTATGAGAGATAGAGGGTTTGAACCTTCAGACACCGTCGGGATGATGACGGCGGTTGAGGCAGAGGATGTTGTCTATCGTTTGTATGAGGAAGAGGGCTGGTCTGTATTATTTGTCGTCACAGCAGGTGTTGGCAATGCAGTGGATGTATCGAGCAGCTATGCATCGAGTTATCCAATCAGGCAAGGAACGATTAACTCATGGATTTTTGTCAATGGAGAGTTAACAGAGGAAGCCTTTATTCAATCAATCATGACGGCAACTGAGGCGAAGGCGAAGGTGATGAATGAGTTGGAAATTAAGGATCCTCAAACTGGAACACTGGCAACAGGAACTTCAACAGATAGCATTTTGATTGCTGCCTCACAAAAGGGAAAGACATTTGAGTTTGCCGGCTCAATCTCCCCGCTTGGAAAGCTGATTGGTAAAGGGATTTATGAATGTACCCATGCTGCGATTGCGAAAAGCAATAAGAGGAAGGAGATGCTCGGATGGTGATGCAGCATTTACTTGCGATCACGCTCGCCTTTATCATCGACTGCTTTATTGGTGATCCGCCCTCATGGCCGCACCCGGTGAAATGGATCGGCACATTGATTGCAAAGCTGGAGAAACATTGGAATAAAGGAAAGTATCAAAAATGGAAGGGAATCCTGATGCTTTTCGTAGTTCTTGTCATTGTCTTTGTGATATCATGGCTGCTTTGTTTTGCTGCCTACCAGATTCATGTTATTGCGGGAATTATAATAGAAAGTATTCTAATTGCAACGACCATTGCCCGCAAAAGCCTGCGGGATGCCGCTATGGAAGTCTATCGCCCGCTTGAGCAAGATGATTTTACTGAGGCAAGAGTGAAGCTTTCCTATATTGTCGGCCGTGATACAGAGCAGCTCGATGAAGGGGAGATTGTCCGCGGAACCGTCGAAACGGTTGCCGAAAATACAAGTGACGGCGTGACTGCACCGATGTTTTGGGCATTGATTGGCGGTGCTCCATTCGCCCTGCTTTACCGGGCGATTAATACATGTGATTCGATGGTTGGTTATAAAAATGAACGCTTTACGCAATTCGGCTGGGCATCCGCGAGAATGGATGATGTGGCGAATTGGATCCCAAGCCGATTAACGGGATTTGTCATGCTCCTCTGTAATCATCACCGCAAAATGAGTATGCGGGAAGCATGGCGGATTTTATTCCGTGATGCGCGCATGCACCCTAGTCCAAATAGCGGCTGGTGTGAGGCTGCAGCTGCCGCCCTTCTCGGTGTGCAGTTAGGCGGCAGAAATACATATAAGGGAATTGTTTCAAACCGTGCTTTGATGGGTGATCCGCTTTCGCCGCTCAAACGATATGATATTGTGAAAATGAATTCGATTCTTTTCAGCACGGTCGTTTGTTTTCTAGTACTTTTATGGCTTGGAGGGGTGCTATTTGAAATGGCCATCACACGGGTCTAACCCGCATTATTTATATGAAGCAGTGGGTCTAGAGCAGCCGGAGAAAATTTTAGATTTCAGCGCCAATATTAACCCGCTTGGTCCGCCTGATTCCTTAAAAGAGCATTGGACAGAATTTTTCCAAGGGATTAGCCAGTATCCTGATCCGCATGCGGCATTGTTGAAAGCTCGTATTGCCGAGCGGGAAGGGATAGATGAGGAGCAAATCTTGATTGGAAACGGCGGTGCTGAACTGATCAGTTTACTTGGCAGAGAGTTGGCCGGAAAAAGGGTTTTGATAGTGGAACCGGCGTTTTCTGAGTATGAGAAGGCCTGCCTCGTAAATAACTGCGAGATTGAGTATTTCAGCATCGATGAAGACTGGGACTTAAACCTTGAGCGGCTAAAGGAAAAGCTGTTTGATGCAGATGCACTCTTTCTTTGCAATCCAAACAATCCCACAGGTGTTTATTTTTCACAGATCTTTGTCCGGAAATTGTTGCAGGAATGTACGAGGCAGAATTGTCTGCTCATTGTCGATGAAGCTTTCTATGATTTTGTCATCGAATATGAACCGCTTGTGCCTTTATTAAAGGAGTCGCAGCATTTGCTCATTCTTCGCTCCTTAACAAAAATGTTTGCCATTCCAGGTCTGCGATTAGGTTTTGCGACGAGCAGCAAGGATAGAATCGAGAGTCTTGCAAGCTATCAATCTCACTGGAGTGTGAATGGGATAGCCTTGGCCGCAGGAGTTCTTTGTCTTGCGGAAGAGGACTATATAAAAAGAACACAGGGGTTGATTACCGGTGAGCGGGAGCGGATGTTTTCTTTTTACAGTGAAAATAGTTTTGCCTATTCTCCGTCAAAGGTGAATTTCTATTTGCTCCGCGATAGGACACTAGAAGATCAATATCCGCTCTTTGAGTATTTGCTGCAAAAGGGGATTGTCCCGCGGCATACTTATAATTTCCCTGGCTTAGAGGCAAAATGGCTTCGCTTTGCCGTAAGAAGTCGTGCGGAAAATGATGTGTTAATGGAGGCGTTAGCGGAATGGCGCGGGATTCATCCATCATCTTTATAACCGGTGGGGTTCGCAGCGGGAAAAGCCAATTTGCCGAAGAATTAGCGGCGGAAATCTGGCACCAGGAGGCAAGCGGCGGACTTCATTATATCGCCTCCATGCAAGCATCTGATAAAGAAATGACAAAAAGAATTGCCAGGCATCAGGAAGGCAGACGGCAAAGCGGCTTGGAATGGCACACATGGGAGAAGCCAATGTCGATTGGTGAACTCGCTCCATCCTTTCACGGCAATGAGTTCGTTCTATTTGACTGTTTGACAACCTGGTTAAATAATGAATTGTTTTTTAGCCCTGATGGATGGCAGGACGAGGAATTTCTTGCTAGTTTGTCAGCAAAAATGCTTGAAGGGATTGCCATGATTGCTAAGCGAGTACGGGCCTTGATTATTGTCAGCAATGAGGTGCTCCATGAGCCGCTTGGCGATAATGAGCTGATTATTACCTACAGCAAACTGCTGGGGAAATTGCATCAATCGATTGTAAAAGATTGCCGGGAGGCTTATTTAGTGGATATGGGGATTCCGTTACAAATGAAAGGAGTGAGACAATGCGTGGAGTGATGATTCAAGGGACAGCTTCTGATGTAGGGAAAAGTATGATTGCCACGGCACTTTGCCGGCTTTTCGCTAATGAAGGGATAAAAGTGGCCCCGTTTAAATCGCAGAACATGTCCAATAATTCTTATGTTACTCATGACGGTTTTGAAATTGGACGCGCACAAGGGATTCAGGCCGAAGCGGCGAAAACGGAGGCAGACGTGAGGATGAATCCGATTCTGCTCAAACCCCGTTCTGATCAGGATTCGGAGGTTGTCCTCCTCGGGAAAGCAGTGAAAACACTGTCTGGGAGAGGATACCGTGAAACTTTTTATGAGACAGGGCTTGAAGTGATTAAGACAGCGTTAGACGAATTGGAGCATGAATATGAAGTTATCGTCATGGAAGGTGCGGGCAGCCCGGTGGAAATGAACCTAAAGGATCGCGAACTTGTGAATATGAAGGTAGCTGACTTGGCAGATATTCCTGTCTTTTTAGTGGCAGATATTGATCGGGGCGGAATTTTTGCCAGTATTGTCGGGACGCTTGCCCTCTTTACTGAAGAGGAACGGAAAAGGGTAAAGGGCATCCTGATTAATAAATTTCGCGGCGACCGCGGTCTGTTTGCTGATGGAGTGAAATGGATTGAGGAGAAGACGGGTCTCCCTGTGCTAGGGGTACTGCCTTATCTTCACAATCACATGATTGATAGTGAAGATTCCTTATCGCTTCAGGAGTTTCGCAAGAAGAAGCACAGCGGTGAGCTTGATATCGCCGTCATTCAATTGCCATATGCCTCCAATATCAGTGACATTGAGCCGTTTTTTTTCGAAGAAGATGTGGGTCTTCGTTTTGTGCGGAATGCGGGTGAATTCGGTCACCCGGATGCGGTTATTATTCCGGGAACAAAGAGTACGATTCGCGATTTGCAATTTTTAAAGGATGATGGTCTTTTTGAAAAAATAGCAGTTTTTGCCGATGGCGGCGGTTTTGTGACTGGAATTTGCGGCGGCTATCAAATGCTTGGGAGGATGTTGATGGATGAGGATGGGACGGATACTGGGGTTGCCTCCTCAATGGAAGCAGGTTTGGGCTTAATTGATAGCGTGACGTATTTTCGCAAAGAAAAGCAGACCATTCGAGTGAAAGGTACATATCATCCACATACTGGCATTGGAGCAGGTGTTGTAGAAGGGTATGAAATTCATTTAGGAGAAACCAAGATGACTGAAGGGGCTGAAAAAAGCCCATTGTTTCTCTTTGGTTCTGACCGTGAGGAAGGCTTCTACAGCAAGGATGGCCGGATTGTTGGTACGTATCTCCATCATCTGTTTCATAATGACGACTGGCGGCATTATTGGTTGAATGAGGTTCGGCGCAGTGCAGGACTTCCGGAGCGGGAAAAGGTCGATGTCGGGGCGTTGAAGGATGGGCGCTATGACCGGCTGGCAGAGGAAATGGGTGCTTATCTTGACTGGGAAAAGGTCAAGCAGATTGTGATGGAATGGGGCGCACCGGATGAAAACCATTAAAGGTTTGATTATGGGAATCCAATTTTTCACGAGTATACCTATTCCCTATGCGGTACCAATGGACCGTGACCATATTGAACGGGCGGTAAGAACGCTGCCGCTATTAGGGTTGATGCAAGGGGCCATCTATGCAGGACCGCTGGCTGCTGCATTCTTTGTATGGCTGGCGCTGATTCTTGTAACGGGCGGGATTCATTTAGATGGCTGGATGGATGCAAGCGACGCCTTTTTTTCCTTCCGTGAGAAGGATAAGCGGCTTGAGATTATGAAGGATCCTCATATGGGGGCATTTGGCGTTCTTTCTGTCATTGTTTTATTAAGTGCACGGTTTCTTTTTATCTATGAGATTGTTCTTCATGCGGTGGATGCGGTATATGTACTGATTATGTTGATTCCTTTTTTAAGTAAATGTCTGACGGGGGTTCTGACGATTAAAGTGCGTGCCGCTAAAGAGGACGGGCTTGGAACGTTGTTTAAGGAAGCAGCAGGAAGCTATACGCTTTGGTTTTATCTTTTGTATATCGTTGTCATGCTGACTGCACTTTGGCTGGTGCAGCCGGAATCTATCGGCGGAGCGATTATTTTAGTATTAATGACAGGGATCTTTATCCTATTTGCAGCGAGAAAAGCCGTTAAATGGTTCGGCGGGATCACAGGAGATGTACTTGGGGCTGCGACAGAAGGAGTGGAGGTCGTTTTATGGATGACGCTTTGGTTGTGGCATTATTTCGTCACGGGATAACCGAGGAAAATAAACGGCGTGCCTATTTGGGCTGGACAGATGCTCCTTTGAGTGAAGATGCAGTAGAGGTACTAGAAAAGCGAAAATTTGAGCGGACTCCCTATCAATGGGTGGCGGCGAGTGATTTACAGCGCTGTATGCAGACTGCCCGTCTATTATTTCCGGATCAGGAGATTGATATGATGCCGGAATTCCGTGAGATGAATTTCGGGATCTGGGAAGGAAAAGTCTATGATGAGCTTGCCGGAAATCCTCAGTATGAAGCGTGGCTTGCTAGTTGGTGTGAAACAGAGATACCCGGGGGCGAAAGCGCCGGGTTGTTTAATGAACGGGTGGAGTCTGGTTGGAAAAAGGTAATTGAGAAGATGGTGCAAAAAAATCTATCTGCTGCGGCGATCGTGACACATGGCGGGGTCATGCGCTATTTACTTTCCAAGCTCGGGAATGGGGAACGTCAATTTTGGGATTGGAAAACTCCACATGGCTCTGGATTTGAATTGATCTGGGCTAACTCGGAGGTCTTTAGGAGGGGTGAACGATGCACTTTGTTACGGGAGGTGCCTTTAACGGAAAATCCTCATGGGTAAAGGAATATTATCGTAGAGATGGTAAGGCAGGCTGGTTTTCCAGCTGCAAGGGTGATGGGCTTCCAGGGGATTTAGATTCCGCTGCAGAATTAATTATTGTTTTTGAAGGAATTGAGTACTGGATAAAAGAATTATTAACGAACCACGATGCTGGGAAGGTTCAGGAGTTATGGCGACAGTATTTGCAAAACTGGCTTCAGTGGGAACTAAGTCAGCAAGGAAGAGTGGTTTGTTTAATTGGCTCTGATATTACAAAGGGAATTGTGCCCGCTTCGGCAGAAGAAAGGGAATGGCGTGATACCGCGGGCCGCGTCTTTCAGGACACAGCTGCGGTTTGCGAGCATGTTGATTTGATTTGGTACGGGATAGGGAAGCGGTTGAAGTAATAGTTGCTGTTATGGAAGGTTCATGGAGTTCGAACCGAGATACGCGAGGTAAAGTCGGACGTACAATTGATAAAAATAAATGAAAAAGGGGAGAAATGCATGCGTATTTATACAAGAACAGGAGATAAAGGGCAGACGAGTATTATCGGCGGTCGCGTTGATAAGGATGACGTGAGAGTGGAGGCCTATGGCACCGTCGATGAGGCGAACTGTTTTGTCGGGCAAGCCATCACACAGATGGATCAAACGATTTTTAAGGATATTCTTGACGATTTAGAGAAAATTCAGCACGAACTCTTTGATTGCGGTGGTGACTTGGCAAATGTAACGGAAAAACGACCGCTTAAATTAACAAACGAAGCGATTACGTATTTGGAAACAAGAATTGATGAGATGATTGTTGAAGCACCAGAACTGGAACGTTTTATTTTGCCTGGTGGATCACCGGCGGCGGCAACCCTGCATATTGCTCGCACGATTACAAGAAGAGCGGAGCGCCAGATTGTTACATTGATGAAACAGGACAGCACAGTGTCGGAAGTGCCGCTTCAATTTATCAATCGCTTGTCAGACTACTTCTTTGCCGCAGCCCGGGTCGTGAATTTCCGCTTAAAAGTGGAAGATGTGCAATATATCCGCAGCGCCGCGGTCTTTCGCGACGGAAAAAGAAAAGAAAACAAAAGCAATCCAGAATAAAATAATGAAAAAGGAACTGAAAGCGTCTAGTATGTTTAGATGTATTCAGTTCCTTTTTCTATTTTAGGGGTTGTCAGCTCTAGCTTTGCTCGACAAAAAACCTAAAAAATCCCTCAGATGTTTGCTGTTTTTGTCGAATCATCCTAATATTTATCATTTCAACGGTGTAAATATTAAAAATTAGTATGATTCGCACCAAAATGATAAAAAAGTTAGGCGGAATCATCCGTATATTTATTATTCGGACTATTCTAAACTAAGAATACGCTTACAGGATAGATAAACAAATTCAAAGGTAACTAAAACTTTCAAAAAGAATCTATCCATGAAAAAGCATTTGAAAATCAATGTTTATTCTTTTCCAGCAAACTAAAATGGGAGACAAGTAATTATCGGAATTTTCCGCATTTATAAAGGAGGAAGAAGAATGTCAGAAAAACCTGTTTTCAAAAAAACACTCCGCGATCAGCCTTGGGACTACAAAACAAAAAATGAGTATGAAGAGGTAACTTTAAGGCAACAAACCTATGTTCATATGCATTACCGTAATATTTTTGATGAACGTGATTACGAACTTTTCGACCCGCGCTACACAAAATTAAAGAGCTCTGATTGGGAAGCATTCCGTGATCCAAAAAAATATTGGTACACCCCTTATGTGAAGAATCGGAAAAAACTGGCTGAAGAAGTTGAAAACAATTTCTCTTATGCAAAAGACCTAGAGGTAATTGAAAATCTTTCACCGGAATGGGTGAATGCGTTAAGAGAAATTTATACACCGTTACGTCACCTTGAATATGGAATCAGTGTGCAAATGCAACATGTTATGCGCTATTCGTTAGGAGCAACCATTGACCAGTGTGCCACATACCAGGCCTATGACAAAATTGGACGTGCGCAATGGATTACACAATGGGCAATAAATATGCAGGAACATCACGGGGAATTCCTGAAATCTGGAAAAGAAACCCTGCTGAATGAGCCGTCATTCCAGCCGCTGCGACGTTATGTAGAAGAAGTCCTGATGACAGATGACTGGGCTGAAGTGTTAATCGCCACAAATCTAACGCTTGATTTACTACTTGGAAACGTCATGTACCGCGAATTTAATAGAGAAGCTGTTAAACAAGGGGATACACATTTATCCATCTTGAACGTAGTTATTGGAAAACAGCTTGATTGGAGCCGTGATTGGGCTGGAACACTGTTTGGGCTGTTGGCAAAGGATACTGCTGAAAGCCGTTGGGATTATTTAAAAGCGCTTGGCTATGAAGATTGGGAAGGTGATTACCGCTGGGGCAGAACATTGAGTGACCCGCGTGAGACACCGGAAGAAACTCAATCAAATATTGAATTTATTCAAGAATGGGTAGAAAAATGGTATCCAAAAGCATATGAAGCCGTGTTAGCATTGCAACCTCTATTTGATAAACATGGAATTGAAATGGATATTGAAGCTTCCTTGAAAAAAGTAGAAGAAGAACATGTAGTTCCTGTTTATAAGAAACATAAATTACCGTTTAAACAATACGAAATTGCACTTAACTAGGAAAGGGACGATAACGATGAGCGTAAAAGAAGCCTATGTTGGCATGGATTTAGATACAAGCGGCGGATCAATTGTTTCGGCCATTATCGCAGCGATTGAAGAAGATAATGAAGGTGCTGTAGTTGAGGATTACATGGTGTACAAGAAAGTAAAAGTACCACAAAGACTGGTATTGAAACGCGAAACAGTCGAAGAGCATCTTGGCGCTGATTTTGATATGGATCAATTGCATATCTATATGTCTTCATGTTTTGGTTTTATTACAGATTGGGACGAAGAACAGATCATTGTAGAATGGGAAGAAGCTTAAAGGAGGGGGAGTGGCATCATGACAAAATTAGGTATTAAAGAAAAATATCATGCAATGACCCGGGATTTAATGTGGGAACCAAAGGATTTCGATATGAAAAAGGTATACCCGCTGATTGAAAAAGAAGGCATCATCTTGAAAGACCCAAGCAGATGGGAAGATCCTTTCCGGATGGCGTATAACCAGTATGTAAAAATTCAATCTGAAAAAGATGGTATTTACCATGCTGTATCAAATGCTTTTGAAGCAAATGATGGACATGCCAAAGTGGTCGATTCCCGCTGGTATGAAGGGGTAAAAATATTTGCTGTAAACGTACAGCCCGGAGAATATGCAGCCCATCGATTAATGGCCTATATCGGTCGTAATGTTCCGATTGAAGCGATTCGCTTTGCTACTTTTAATCAGGCAATTGATGAATTACGCCATGCGCAAATTGAAGTGAAGCATTATGCCCATATGAGTAAACAAATTGACGGACTTCATAATATTCCAGCTACTCAGCAAAACCTTTGGCTTAATACTGTAGTTAAATCATTCTTTGAGGATGCGATGAGCGCTGGTCCTTTTGAAGCGCTGATTGCGATTTCCTTCGCATTTGAGTATGTGTTTACCAATATTCTGTTCTTGCCATTTGCTTCATCTGCCGGAGCAGTGGGTGACGAAAACTTTGCGGCGGTTGGAAAAACAGTACAATCTGACGAATCACGCCACATGGCATTAGGAATGTCAGCTCTGAAAATGCTGTTAGAAGAAGATGAGCGCAATGTTCCGATTATCCAAGGATGGCTAGATAAATGGTATTGGAGAGGCTACCGTATGTTCTCGGTCATCGCCATGCTAGTAGACTATTATCCTCGTATTCGTCCGATTTCTTGGAAAAAAGCATTTGAAACTTATGTAGAGGAACAGGTATTTAACGGCCTGTTTAAAGACCTTCGTAAGTATGGCATCACTCTGCCAAAACATGCGGCAGACAGCATCAAAGAAAAAGAATACTATTCTCACACAATCTTTCACCTTTTGGATCAATACAAAATGGTGAATCCATACAGAAGCTTTACGCTGCAGGAAGATGATTATGAGTGGCTTCATAATGAATATCCGAAATTTGATCATTTTGCAGCAACTCTGCGCAGAAATGAAGAAGATATTCATGCCAATGCAAGTCCTGGAATGCCAGCAGTATGCTCCGTATGCCAGCTGCCAGCTGAATTCCCGAATCCGGATAGTCCGTTGGAGCTTTGGACGCAGTACAGCGAATACAATGGCAAAACCTATATGACCTGCTCTCCAGGCTGTAAACATGTATTTGATAATGAACCTGAAAAATATGAACAAAGTTGGTTCCCAGCAGAAGCGTATTTAAGCGGCGAATTTGGCGAAGATCCAGTTGCAGGAATGTTTAAATATACGGGTCTATCTCCAGAAGAGGCTGGCGAACATTATACGTCTAGAGAACATGCACACTGGCTGGAGCATCGCAGACATTTAGGACTGGATAAGAAATTCTTCTAAAAGTGGACGGGAGGTAAGAAGATGCCGAACTATTTGAAAAATGAAAACAACTTGATTGTCTGGCATGTACTAACGCGTGAAAATAAAATGAATCCAAGTAATATTGGTTTGCCAACACGATTAGATGTAACAACAGACCAATTATTGGAGACTTGTTTAGATACGTATAAAGCAGATAAAGACAAGAAATATCGATATGTGTTAAAGCGTGGACAGGGAGATCTTGAGATTCCTTTGGGTGTCACGTTAAAAGAGGCAGGAATTCGTAACGGAGATTATATCGAAATCACAGCAGTCTAA
This sequence comes from uncultured Bacillus sp., assembly GCA_937902115.1. GTDB lineage: Bacteria > Bacillota > Bacilli > Bacillales > Cytobacillaceae > Bacillus_BD. The sequence goes on from CALGSR010000164.1 coordinate 11,271, forward strand.
TAGATTAAACAGGTCTTTTCTCCTTCATGCTTTCTCATGAAGGAGAAAAGGTTACTCGAAAAAACAATGAAAGTGAGGAGAACGGTACATGAGCAAAACAACAACCGCAACAGAAACATATGAAATCACATTAGAGCCAAGTGGGAAAGTGATTGAAGTAAAAGAAGGACAAACCCTACTGGATGCAGCCATCCGCAACGGAATACAAGTTGCTTATGGATGCCGGCATGGTAGCTGCTCGGCCTGTAAATGTCAAGTTCTTGAAGGAGATTTTGAAATTATGGACCGTGTCTCCGAATACTCATTGATGAGCTTCGAAAGAGACGAAGGCATTACGTTAATGTGCAGTACACTAGCTGAAAGCGATCTTGTAGTTGAAATTGAAGAAGAAGAATCCGCTCTTCCATTCTTTGCCGTGCACGATTTTGAAGCTGAAGTGATTGAAAATAAACAATATACGCATGACATTCATGCGATTAAGCTGAAATTAGAGGATTCAACTAATATTCCTTACGGTTCTGGTCAATTTTTCGAGTTTGATGTACCTGAATTAGAGGATACCCGCGCCTATTCGGTAGCAAATAAATATCAAGAAGGCAATATCATTGAATTTCATATCAAGCGTGTGCCAGAAGGAAAAGGCTCTAATTATATGTGTGACCTACAGGAGGGCGAAACTGTAACCGGTTCAGGACCTTATGGCAGCATGCAGCTTCGTGACCGCAATAAGGATTTAATTTTCATTGCCGGCGGATCCGGAATGGCGCCAATTAAGTCATTAATCGAAGAAGTATTCTCTGATGATTTTGAAAAAGAAGCATGGTTCTTCTATGGAGCTCGTGCGAAAAAAGACTTGTATTTAACAGAGGAATGGCAGCAATTAGCGGAAGAACATCCAAACTTCCACTTCATTCCAGCCTTATCCCAGCCGGATGAAGGTGATGCATGGGCTGGCGAAACTGGCTTTATCGCAGACGTCATTTCACGCACACTCGAAAAGATGACAGGCATGGATGCCTACCTTTGCGGACCGCCAATTATGATTGAAACAGCATGTGATGCCCTCAGCAAAGGTGGAGTAAGGGGCACTGATATTACTTATGATGAGTTCTAAGTAGTAAAATCTATTATTGTATATTATTTAATAATTTAGTATATTTAGATAAGTTAGACGTTTATCAAGTAAGGGGCTTCGGTAGAACTTAATGGAGGCCCTTTCTCTTAAGAGTAATTACACTATTTTCGTATTAAAAAATATATTAATAGCACCAAGGGGGAAGAATAATGGCTAAAGTTATGCGTATGGGTAGAGCAGAATTATTTGTTTTGGACTTAGAAAAATCAGTAGATTACTATACAAATGTTATCGGTTTAGAAGAAACAGGCCGCATGGGTGACAGCGTTTACTTTAAAGCGTGGGATGAATATGATCATCACAGCCTTATTTTAACAAAGTCTAATTCTGCCGGGCTTGCTCATTTAGGTTTTAAAGTAGAGACAGAAGATGATTTGGCTTATTTTGAAAAGAAAATCGAGGAATTTGGCTGTACAACAACACGGGTGAGCAACAACACTCGATTAGGTGAGGGTGAAGCGGTTCGCTTTATTTTACCAACAGGCCAGCAATGTGAACTTTATCATGAGATTGATTTCATTGGGAAAAAAGTTGGGCATATCAATCCACACCCATGGTCATTAGATTCAAAAGGAATTGCACCGCATAGTTTGGATCATATTTTATTAACGGGCGATGACTTAAAAACAGTAACAAGATTCTTTATTGAAGCACTTAACTTTAGACAAAGTGAACAAATTACAACGGTAGATGGAGAAGAGATGCTAGGAACTTTCTTATTTACTTCTAATAAAGCCCATGACATTGCTTTCGTAAAAGGGCCGGATGCAAAACTTCACCATGTTGGATTCCATGTCGATGAACTTCACGATGTATTCAGAGCGGCAGACATCCTTTCCATGTATGAAGTGCCATTTGATATTACGCCAACACGTCATGGTCTAACAAGAGGAAAAACGATTTATTTCTTTGACCCATCAGGTAACCGTAACGAAGCCTTTGCCGGCGGATATTATGCATTCCCAGATATGCCAACTGTAACGTGGACAGAAGACAAAATTGGACAAGGTATTTTCTACCACCGCAGAGAACTATCTGAATCCTTCATGAAGGCGTTAACTTGATCTGAAAAGATAATTATAGTAATGAACGTAACGTTCAATTCTTTATAGAAAACCCTCTTGGTGGTAAATACACCGTCAAGAGGGAGTAATAATGAAAAGGGGGAAGAGTTTAATGAATAAAGTCACTCTGAAAGCAAGAGGCCAGCAGTTTGAATATCAATGTGCTCCTAATGTCACCCCATTAAGAGCAGCTCGTGACCAGTTTATTCCGATTCCAACCGGCTGTATCCGCGGCGGATGCGGGATGTGTAAGGTAAAGGTAACTAGCGGCGATTATGAGCAAGAAATTGTTCGTTCACATGATGCCCTATCAGATGAGGACTTAGCAAACGGTTTTGCTTTAGCTTGCTGCATGACAGCGCAAAGTGATATTGAGATTATTACAGTAGAAGATTATGAGAAGCTGCAACAGAATGAATCCAGCTTAGAGAAAGTTGAAAAATAAAATCAAATCGTCAATTATTTTAAAATAACGAATAAATCCTAATTTTATGCTTAGGATTTATTCGTTATTTTTTTAATATTTTGATAAAATAGAAGGGATACAAAAATCCTTGGGTGGTGAAGTCATTGAATTACACTACGATAGCAGCGCAACTAAACCAAAAGGCTCAGCAGCCGAAGATCACGATCCCAAGTTCTGCATTCGGGGCCCTTAGAAGGGAACTCATTGATACGATTGGTTTTGGTCGCTCAAAAGGTTTTCTTCTCCGTTATGGCTGGGATTGCGGGGAAACAGATGCGTTACAAATGATGGAATTAGAATGGGAAGATCAAAAAGAGTTGTTGTTGGCAGGACCAACGATGCATACGACGAATGGTCATGCCCAAGTAGAGCATACAATTTGTGAAGTTGATTTTGACAAGGGGATTCTTCATTTTGAAGGGGACTGGAAGAGTTCCAATGAAGCTAAAGAACATCTCAAGCTGTTTGGAAAAAGTGAGGAGCCTGTCTGCCATTCATTAGCCGGATATGCGAGCGGTTATTTATCTACGGTCATTGGAAAAAGGGTGATTGTCAAAGAGGTCAGCTGTATGGCAACGGGGGATGAACATTGTCATTGGATTGCCAAAACGGTGGGAGAATGGAATGGTGCTCCCGAAATTGAACAAGAGAGTCATTTATATGAGGCCGACCGCATTAGTGATGAACTGGAAGAAACCTATGAAAGACTGCGGGTCGAAAGAGATAGTCTTAGTAAAACATATGATGTTCATTTGCAATTATTTAATGAAGTTATTTTTGAAACGGGACTGCAGCCGATTGTAGAAATCTTGTACAAAAAGATGAACATTCCTGTTTTGATTGAAACTCTGAACTGTGAAATTCGGGCTGTCGGAGGACTGAAAATGACGGATGCTCAGAAATTCTCTCGTGAACTGAAAGAATGGTTTGCTGTTCAGGAGCAGAAGCCGGGTCAGGAAAAGCAGGAGATTCACCAAACAGGACTGCTTGACATTGCCCCTGGACATCGACGCATCATCACCCCAATCTATTTTCGCCAGAAAATTCATGGATATTGCTCTTTCATTACAGACAAAGATACAGTAAGTGAAGTGGAAAAGATGCTTTTAGGCCAGGCTGCACTTGCCTGCTCTCTGCATCTATTAAATGAAAGAACGCGGTTTATCACCGAGCAGCGGATTAGAGGCAGTTTACTGGAAGATTTATTAAATAAACGGGTCACGACATCGGAAATGATCATCTATGCCCGTGATAATGATTTTGAATTGAAGGAGCCCTATTTTATGGCGGCGCTCCACCGTCCTTTAGTGGAAACTTCCGCGGAGGAGGAAATAGAGTTTAACGACCAATTTATGAATGACTTGAATAAATTCTTTCAATCCATTGGTGTTAAGGGGTTGATTGGGCAGAAGTCAGGGACCATTATCTGTCTATTTTCGGAATCCGCCATATTAAACCGTCAGTTCGATAAGGAGAGCTTTTGTAAGCGGTTGTTTCAATATAGTGCTGATAAGTATCCGCGCCATTTATTTGAAATCGGGGTTAGCTCCAGCTACTCTTCTCTTGAAGAGGCCCCACAGCTATATGTTGAAAGCACTGCTGCGCTTAAATTAGCAGGAAGTCAACAAAAATTAGTCTATTTTGACTCATTGGGTGTGGTAGGAATGCTGCTGCAAACGAGAAATCCGGAAACGATTGAAAGATATGCCCATAAAATTTTAGGCAAATTAATCGCAGAAGATAAAAATATGGAATTAACGAATACCCTTTATCAATATTTAGAAAATGGTTCCAATGTTCATCAAACAGCCCGGGCGATGAATTTCTCAGTCAACGGTCTCCGTTATCGGCTTGGAAAAATCAATGAGCTCCTAAAAGTCAATATGGATAAAGGGCATAACCGAAATGAAATCTATGTTGCCTTGCAATGCTTAATCGTGTTGGGGATACTGAAGCTATAAACGGAGAACAGGGAAGCGGTAAACAAATATAAATTTTCCATTGAAAGAAGCGGGTGGATTGTTTAGCATAGGGTACAATGGAATGCGCCAAGAAACGATCAAAGGAGATTAAGAGATTGCTATATTTATATATTGTCAGGCATGGGGAAACGGTATGGAATGCGGCGGAGCGGATACAGGGCAGACTTGATTCACGCCTAACAGAAAAAGGAAGGAACTATGCCCGGTTGTTAGGGGAAAAGCTGCAGGATACAGATTTTACAAGGATCATTTCCAGTCCAAGTCAAAGAACGATGGAAACGGCCCAACTGCTTAAAGCTAAGCGGAATATCCCGGTATGTAAGGACGAACGGATTATGGAGATGGCTATGGGTCCATGGCAGGGCATGACAAAGGCGGAAATTCAGCTGCAGTACCCCATTGAATACGAGTGGTTTATGACCCGTCCTGAACGCTACCAAAATGCTGGGGCCGAAACATTTTTTGATATGGAAAATCGGGCCCGGGACTTTCTTTCAGAGTTACAAAACGGCACTTTGCATGGAAACATATTAGTTGTCACGCATGGCTTGTTGATAAAAACGCTGTTTGCTATTTTCAAAGGAATTGAGATTAAGGATATTTGGAGGGAGCAAACCGTTGCAGGCACAAGCCTGTCCATTGTCAAAATGGACCGGGAAGGGCTGGAAATCCTGCTCGAAAGTGATATGAGCCATGTGCCTGAGGAAAAAGTAGCTAATCGTTCTTAATTTCAAACCAATCGAATTTAATTTTCACGGGCTTAATGAAAACTTTCCTGTTTTTTGGGTTTCCATTAAGCCCATTTTTACATACTAATAATAAAAGTGGTCCAATTGACTTTCCTATGGGATGGAAAGAAATGCGTTTGCAGCTCTTTTCTCTTCAAAGAAATCTAGCTTCACATTGAAAAACAAAGTCAAGCAACTTATATTTTTAACTAAAATCAACAATGTCTGAGAAAAGAGCCTCAATAAAACACATAAAGTGGGAAAAAACTGCAATATTGTTTCACAACGTCAATTTGTTAAGTGGTAAAATGGGTGAGTGTGATTCAAAAATGGAGGGTTCAAAAAATGAAAACAAAATTAGGTTTACTATATGGCGGGAAATCTGCAGAACATCAAGTTTCACTGCGGACGGCTTTGGCTGTTATTGGAGCGCTAGATCATAATAAATTTGATATATACCCCATTTATATTTCTGAAAAAGGTGAATGGAACAAAGGAGCCCAATTAACAAGCTCTATTGAAAATGTTGAACAGCTGAAATTTGCCGGTAACGGAACTTCTGCTTTATCCTCT
>CALGSR010000165.1 GCA_937902115.1 uncultured Bacillus sp.
CTTTGGGGATTCAACAAAGGGAAATCTTGGAACCGCCTTCTTATATACAAATAAGGATAGTTTAAATATCGGTGTAGGGACGACTCTATCAAGCATGATTAATGCTAAATTAAAGCCTTATGATTTATTGGATTATCTGAAAACGCACCCGATGGTTAAGCCTTTCCTAGCCGGCGGGGAATCGGCAGAATATTTGGCGCATTTAATCCCGGAAGGAGGATTCCGTTCAATACCAAAGGTAGCCGGAAATGGAGTGCTGGTTGTCGGAGATGCAGCGCAATTTGTTAACGCGATTCATCGTGAAGGCTCGAATATGGCGATGGCTTCAGGTAAAATGGCTGCTGAAGCAATTATTGAAGCCAAGGAACGCAATGACTTCAGTGAGACTAGTTTAAACTGTTACAGGGATGCTTTAAACACAAGCTTCATTATAAAAGACTTAGAAAAATATAAAGATGCAACACATACTTTTGAACATAATCCGCAGTATTTCCGTGAGTATGTACCGATGCTGAATAAGGCCGCCAATAGTTTCTTTACCGTCGATGGTACTTCGAAGAAAGAAAAACAGAAAGAGATTATCAATGGCATAAAAGCACAAAAAGGAACATTTAATGTTATTAAAGATTTATATCGTGCTTGGAAGGCGGTGAAATAATGTCAACGACTAATCTAGAAGAAAAACAATATCTTCTACGGTTCAAATGTGATACAAAATCTCATTTAACTGTTTTGGATCATGACATTTGCATCACGAAATGCCCTGAAAAACTTTGTACTGTATTTTGCCCTGCTGAAGTATATAAATGGGAAGGAACGCGAATGCAGGTTGGTTATGAAGGCTGCCATGAATGTGGCAGCTGTCGAATCGGATGTCCATATCAAAATATTAAATGGGAGTACCCAAAAGGCGGCCATGGGATTGTTTTTAGACTTGCTTAAAGGTTCCTCGTTATAAATATATCAAAAGACTGTCCTATAAACTGAAAGGTTCGACATGGTACACGAATATCTGGTATGCCTTTAGGGAATAATACTAGATAAAACTGCTGTGACATGTTAAATCCTTTCAGAGGACAGTCTTTTTGTTTCAGCAACAAACTGTCCCCAATTCTATACATAAGGTTCCTGCTTGACATACTTCTGACAAAAGGAGTATAGTTTAATCTCGTATTCAATGATTACTAGGATTAATAGATTGTTTATACAAGGATTAAAGACTTGAAAGTAAAAAAACAATACAAATTTCATTAAGAATATGTTAAAATCTATTGTTAGAAGGCAGGTGCAAAAATGAATAAAGTGTTTAATATGGGTCAAAATATTTCAAAACGATATATTGGCTTTTTCTTATTAACTGTTTTTTTCCTCTGGATAAAAACATACCTTATTCAATTAACACAGTTTGATTTAGGATTAGAAAACAGTATACAGAAATTTCTGCTATTCATAAATCCATTAGGATCATCTTTATTAGTATTAGGAATTTCATTCTTATTTAAAGGCCGAAAAAAATATATATGGTTAATCATAATTGACTTTCTTTTGTCATTTCTTTTATATGCTAACATTTTGTACTATCGCTTTTTTAATGATTTCATTACATTGCCAACAATCTTTCAAACACAAAACTTTGGGGATGTTAGCAGCAGTGTGAGTTCCTTGCTAAAACCATATGATTTCTTATTTTTCTTAGATATCGTTTTGTTAATTGGACTGCTTGCTTCTAAACTAGTAAAAATGGAAGCAATAAATTTCAGCCGTCGTAAAAGGGCTGCACTATTCTCTCTAGCACTGGGGATTTCATGCCTGAATCTAGCTTTGGCAGAAGCAGACCGGCCTCAACTGTTAAAAAGAGGATTTGACAGAAATTACATTGTAAAATATTTAGGGATGTATAACTATACTATTTATGATGCTGTTCAGAGTACAAAGGCTTCTGCTCAACGGGTAACGGCGGACAGTTCGGATATAACAGAAGTTATTAACTTTACGCATTCAAATTATGCAGAACCAAATCCGTCTTATTTTGGCATAGGAAAAGATATGAATGTGATTTATATTCATTTGGAATCCATTCAATCCTTTTTAATGGATTACCAGCTGCATGGAGAAGAAGTTACACCTTTCTTAAATTCTTTAATTAGAGAAGAGAATACCGCATACTTTGATAATTTCTTTCATCAAACGGCACAAGGGAAAACAGCTGATGCTGAATTTATCCTAGAAAACTCATTATATGGATTATCACAGGGTTCTGCTTTTACGACAAAAGGTTTAAATACCTACCAGGCAGCACCGGCTATACTAGGACAGCAGGGTTATACATCTGCCGTGTTCCATGGGAATTCAGGAAGCTTTTGGAATCGAAACGAAATTTATAAATCTTTTGGCTATGATAAGTTTTTCGATTCAAGTTATTATAATATGAACGAAGCAGATTTGGCGGACTATGGTTTAATGGATAAACCGTTCTACGAACAATCAATTCCGCTGCTAGAGACATTGCCGCAGCCATTTATGGCCAAATTTATTACGGTTACAAACCACTATCCATATCCGATTGCGGATGAATTGGCAACAATTGCACCTCATACAACCGGTGATAAATCAGTTGATACGTATTTCCAAACAGCAAGATATGCAGATGAAGCACTGGCACAATTCTTTAATTACTTAAAGGAATCAGGGCTATACGATAACTCAATCCTTGTCATGTATGGAGATCATTATGGGATTTCAGAGAATCATAATAAAGCGATGTCTCAAGTTTTGGACAAGGAGATCACTGCATTTGATAATACAGGCTTACAGCGGGTACCATTATTTATTCGTGTGCCAGGAATGCAAGGTGGGATAAACCATGAATATAGTGGTCAAATTGACATTCTACCAACGTTATTGCATATACTAGGAGTAGATTCAAAGGATTTTGTTCAATTTGGTACAGATTTATTTTCTGAAGCTCATGATGAATTGATTCCATTTAGAAATGGGGAGTTTGTCAGCCCAACAATTACAGCTGCTAAAGGTAAATTTTATGATTCTGCAACTGGATTACAGTTGACAGCGGAGCAGGAAGAACAGATTGAAACGGCTAAACAATTTCAGGAAATCGTTACAACTAAATTAGCTCTATCTGATAAAGTTGTAAATGGCGATTTATTACGGTTCTATACACCAGTAGATTTTACAATGATTGATCGTTCAAAATTCGATTATAATAAAGATAATGAGCAAACAACTGAAGCTAAAAAGTAAAGAATAAATAAAAAGACTGCCTTAAAGTGTGACCAGGCAGTCTTTTTATTTTGCTTATTGATCATGAAAATGGCTGTTTTTTTGTTCAATTGATTGGGTAATGATTGTTTTCCGGGTTTGTTTTTGTGTATATTTCCTTTTGAGAAAATAAAAGATCAGAATAAATAAAATGATAACTGCACTCCATGTCCAATTATTCATCCCCGTTGAAAAGAAACCGGCAGGGATGAGTGTTAAAATAAAAAAGTAAAGGAAATTTCCAAGTGCTGTACCCCAGAAAAAATCTTTAAACTGAATCGAGCTTAATCCTGCTAAAATATTTACTAGACTTGTTGGCACAAAAGGGAAAATTCTGGCTTTAAAAACATAGGAAAATCCCTTTTCTTCAACCGCTTTGATTAACTCAGGCTTGAACTTTCTTAATAGTCTATCTTGGAAGATATACTTTACACATAAATAGATAATCGACGCAGCAATAATACTGCATATCCATCCCCAAATAAAACCATTGACAAAGCCAAATAATGTGAAATTGAGCGTAATAATAAGAATCAAAGGAATGATGGTAAAGCTATTTTGAATAATCATCAAAACAAGTAATAATAAATAAGAAGTAATAGGATGACCTGCTACAGCAGTACGAATACCATGAATATCACCAATTAAAACTGCGTGGAATAATTCTTTTTCCATTGCTGCAAAAAGAGGAATCAGCAGTAATATCATTAGTGCTAATAACAATTTAGAATAAATCTTGCCTTTATTATTCTTCATGCCTCACCAAATTCTTTCTCAGTGTTTAAAGATTCATATCTTTATATATGAATTATACTATTTGCTCACATGAATAGAAAGTAACTGTATCTAGAATGAAGAACAAAATGATACACAGCACATCTGAAAGGTGCTGTGTATCATTTTACCCGAAAATCGACTGAAGAAATTTATTCCTCTTTCGTGGCGTATTCTTCAAATTTTCTTTAGAAAGAGCTGCTTCCTTGTCCCTTTGCAGCACTTCCTCCATATTTGATATCTTCTCAGTTAAAAGGGCGATTTGTTCCTGTAGTTCTTCAATTTCACGGCGATGTTGTAGGAGTTGATAGGAAACAACTGAATCTGCTTTCTGATCCAGACTTATTTCAAGTTCATTTAATTTGGACGTAATTTGTTCCAAGTATTCATCGGAATCACCCGTTTTAACGTGACCGGTTCTCTTATTGCTGTTGCCAACCTCAATTTCCTGAAGGATCTTTCCCTGTTGAAGTTGATTTTTCACTTCTTTTAAAAGGGCGATATCTTCCTCCGAAAAAATAAAATGACCCAATTCATTTCTTTCCATTTCCAGAGCCAATTGTTTAACCCAGCGTTGTACGGTACTAACAGAAATCCCCAATAACTCGGCAACCGCTCTTGTATTCAATGATTATTTCCCTCCTTTCTTTACATCTTCTCGGTTTGTTAAAACAATCCTGCACGGGTGACAAAACAAGAAGGAATTCGGCAAAATAAAAGGAAAACTTGTATAAATTCTGTTCAGTAGTACAATATAATGATGGGAAAACATATGACTTGATACAAAAGGAAGGTAGACGAAAATGACCATTCATGTTTGTCCGAAATGCTATGCTGAAGGTAAGCTAATAGAAGTGAAATTTATCGGTAATTCCGGAATTGTCTATTGGTGTGACGAATGTAAAGAAGCCTATGAAGAAGATGAATCTTAAATAGTGCGTTTTAATTATTGATGAAGCTGCCAAATCGTACAGGCGGCTTTTTACTTTGACAAAAGGGATAGATGAAGGTAGGCCTTCCATAGATTGTGGTTGAAGTATGATGACTGATTAATAGAATACTGTTTTACGCATAAGTATAAAATAAGTAAACAAAAGGGGATTGGAAAGATGAATATCATGGAAATTATTAAAACAAGACGTACAATTAAAAAGTTTAAGCCGGATCTAATTGAAGAAAAGTTAATTCTTAAGTGGTTTGAGGCCGCCGCGATGGCCCCCAATCACCGGATGACTGAACCGTGGGAAATTGTTCATATCGGTTCAGAAACAAGGCAAAAATTAAACCATAAAACAGACTTTGGAAACGCACCCGTGTTATTTGCTGTTTTATCTAAAAAGGGGGATACGGAAATTATAAGAGATGAAAATCTCGCTGCGACAGCTTGTTTTATCCAAAATTTTATGCTTGCAGCATGGAGTGAAGGGGTTGGAACCTTCTGGTCCTCAATCGGCATAACGCCAAAGAACCGTGAGCTTCTTCAAGTATCCCATGATTATGATATTGTTGGAGTACTTGCTGCTGGTTATGCGGAGGAAATTCGCGAAGCGAAGCCAAGGACCGAGATAGCGAAAAAGATAACGAAGCTTCCTTAACATAAAATGATATGACTGCAGAAAAAACGATTATGAAATTGTTTACAAACCATCAAATGTCAAATACGAGATAATCAATTAACTTGGCAAAATAGACTTGATTGGAAAAATCAGTCACATGAACATTGTGTGACTGATTTTTTGCATGGTTTTTCGTCTACAATCACTTTACAGTGGACGGCATGGCTCTTTGTTTAAGTTTACTAACTGATTTTGAAAAAGTTGTATTTTTAAAGTGATTGTTCCTTGGAATTCTATTGTTCGAGCCTGATTTTTTAGGAATAATTCATATGCCCAAACGGAGTGCTGCTCGTTGATATCAAAATGAATCGGGTCGGAATAAGATTTAATACTTTCATAGTGTAATTGACCTTCAACGTAATTTCTGTCACGAAACATATATTCTTTCTGCTGACTACTGGATAATTCAGGGGGATAAAGCCAATTGACCTCCACGACTTTATTCCAAGGGATATTTATTTTATCATGCAGCACCGTTCCTGTTTCCTGATCTTGCAGATAATCCATTTCAGCCGTTAGTATACCTCTTAAAAAGACTTTAGTTGAGGGCAGGAGTAGTTGCAGAACTACAGAATGAGCTTCCCAATCTATTTTAATGATCTCTTGCACAGGAATGGACAAGTCAACCGTTTCTAAAATATCTATATCAGCATATAATACTGCCAGTAAGGCAGGAAGCTTAACAAAAGGAAGGGTATTGATGGAACAATTTTCAAGTTCATTTTTTTGGCATGATGTTTCTTTCGCAAGGAATATCTTCTTCCTTAAGAGATTCAGCCTTTAATTCTAAAGATCCATCAAGTGGAAAATCCTTCCTATCTTCAAAAGGAGCCGTAGGATCCAAATCAGATAATCCTTCAGTAATAGAGGACGATTCTATAAGCGGGAATAAATGTTCTTTTACATAATCCTTTATCGCAGCAACTGTAGCTTCGGCATCTCTAATCGGGATGTCATCCTCTTCAATATTTTGCAGAGCATTATTTTCATCAGATTGGGGTTCATTAGGAATTGGAATCGGACGGTAATTATTTCCACGATTGGATAATTCGATTG
>CALGSR010000166.1 GCA_937902115.1 uncultured Bacillus sp.
CCGCAGAAAACGGGCTCTCTGCTTATATTCACAGCGCTTGGAATGCTGATTCTTCTGCCGCTTAGCTTTACCCCATTTCGCTATACAATAGAAGTTCAGTTCGGCTTTATGCTCTTATTTCTCTTGGGCGGTTTTATTTTTCTAACCAAATATGAGGTACCGAAAAAGCGCAAACGCAGCTATTGGATTAGTTCGTCACTTTTTGTCATTGTCGTTAGTTTTGTTACAATTATCATGTTCATCGGATATCAGGATTTTGAATTCGTCATCGAAGAGGAGCAGTTCTCCATTACCGGTGTTTATGGCGATACATGGGAAATTGCTGATATTGAGCAGATTCAGTTGTTCGATGAGATGCCAAAGGTGAAATGGAAAGAAAATGGATTTGGTCTGCAAACGCTGGCTAAAGGTTATTTTACGGTTGAGGGATATGATAGCAGTCTGCTCTTTATTCATAAAAACAGCAATCCGATTATGTATATCAAAGTAAATGACAAAGATATTTTTATCAATGGAAAGAATGCAGAACAAACAAAAAACTGGTATGAACAATTAAAGGGACAAGGGACCGGGTCCATTGTCCCTAAGTGGTCGGTGCTCCTGTTTCCCTGGAATTTTTCAAATATATGAATCTAGTGTTTGTTTTAATAAAAGGAATCTCTTGGGCTGCTGTCGTGGTCCTATTTTTGATGGTAAAGAGTGGATAGATGATTTATACTGGGGAAAATAACCAATAATTGAACAAGGGGGATTTTATGAATAGAAAGCTGTTATTAGCGACTATTTCTAGTCTTAGCATTTTAATGGCAGGGTGCGGAAGCGACACTGTTGATAGAAAGGAAAGCGAAACAGAGGGAATAGAGACTTCAGAAAAAAAGAGTGAAACAGAGAAAATAGAACCAACAGAAAAACAGAACCCCGCACAGACAAAGACACCAGAATCACCAACTCCAGCGGCAGATAAAGATGAGCCTCAACCACCAAGTGAATCCAGTTATGCATTAGAAAAGACTAGTTACGAAACTGAAAATTTAACGATTCATTATCCTCAATTTCGGCAATTAAACAACAAGGAAAAAGAAGAACGCATCAATCAATGGATCAAAGAAGAAGCTTTAAGCTATATCCAACAGGATCATGATCCCGAGCTGACAATGGAAATGGATTATGAAATCATGATGCAGACACCCGAAAGCCTTAGTATCGTGTATACAGGAGATTCGATTATCGAAGGCGGAATGTATCCAACACATCATCTGTTTTCGACGAATGTAGATATTTCCAGTGGGAAAAAGATCAAGCCGCTTGAGCAATACACTTTTAATGACGCTCTCGTCGAAGCATTGCGCTCAGGAACCTATTTGGATAGGGAGAATCCTTCCCAACCGAATCAAGAAAAAGCAGCTGCCGTCTTTGATTACCTCAATAGTATACAGAATCAGGAATTGCTAGATGCCCTAAAGCAAGCGGATAACCCAAATATAGAAGAAAACATGTGGACGATTTTTACGTATCAAACCCCTGGTTCATTGGTCGTAAGCATTCAAGTTCCCCACGCACTAGGAGATCACGCGGAAATCCGCTTGCACTGAAACATGGGCACGGTTCTCGTGTTTCCCTAGAATATTACAATTTAGAAAGATATTAATCTAGAGCGAGCTGGATGTCATTGTCAATATTTTTCAAGTGAATTTTATTGAAAGGGACAAGGGACCGGGTTCATTGTCCCACTTCAAATGTATTAATTTAGGGAAATTAATTGGTAATATCCAAAGGGACGAAAATAATTTAAAGGAGAAGTAAATGGCAAAAATAGAAGAAGCCCATAGTTTGGAGTATGGAGAAGTAATTGATGTAGAGAAAGCTTATGAACTTTATTGGGACGGATTAATACAAGATAAAAGAGCGTTTGAATGTCCAGGGTGTAGTAGGAAAATAACAGCAGCAGGCATAGATAAAGATAGAACTGAGATGAAAAACACACCCCATTTTAGAGCCTATGGAATCCATAATCTCGGATGTAGCTATAAATTTGAAAAGGATATAGAAAGTAAAAGTGTTAGCAACAAAAACAATAGAAGCCAATTAAACATCGATAACCAAGTGGATTCATTATTTTTACAAAGGCCAAACAACCATCAGTATGTAAGAAGCAGCACGAATGTGAAGTCTGGGATTAAAGATAAAGAAAGTTCTTTAATGAATAATAGCACTAAGAAAAATTCTCGGAAAAAATCTAGTAATTACTATAGTATTAAACCATTGGTCTCAAAATTTATAAATTATGAAAACGAAAATAAGACAATGGATCATTTTATAAATATAGAAGGTAAAAAAATTACATACGCAGATATGTTTACTGATCTTACCCAAGTAGAGCTAAGAAATATTAGTAAGTATAAAAAAGTTTATTATGGAGATGGGATAATTGTCCCTTCTAAAAGGAATAATGGCGATTATATTATCTTTTTTAAACCAGGTATTATTAATGATGAGGATAAAACAACTTCCTTATATATTTCTAATGAATTAATCCAAAATACTTTAACTCATAATAAATGGGTTTCAGTATTAAATAGTCTTACAGAGAATCAAACAACTGTTAGGTTTTTTGCGTATTGTAAAATTTCTTATAGAGATAAAGTAAAATATATAAATTTAACGCAATTATCCAATTTGGATTTTATTGATTTCAGACTATTGTAAAAGAAGGGACAAGGGACCGGGTTCATTGTCCCACTTCAAATGTATTGTCAGCACTTTTTATAAAAAAATAGCCAATAGCTTCCCGCGCTATTGGCCACTCGTACCGAGCATTACTTGATCATCAATGATATTTTGAAACACTAGGTCTTTTCGCATCACTAAAGGCACTAATAAATAAGACGATACAGGTTATCGTATGAAGCAACCAACCGAGAACGGGAATCCAAGCCAATAAAGCCGTAATAATTCCAAAAATGCTTGGGGCAATTGAGGTTTGGCTTCCAATTGCAATTCCTAATACGATGATATGAACGACTAAACTTATTGCTAAGGCTTGCCAACCACTTGATAATACGATAAGTCCCCCTAAAAAAGGAATGGCTAAGATTAATTCATATCCACCCGCAATTCCTTTTGCAACAGCCGAAGTTTTTGGATTCATATGTCCACCTCCATTCCTTCTTAATCTCTTTATTGTAGATGATTTTTATTACCTTAAGAATTCATAAGAGCCTTTTTACTGCCATCATACTTTAATATACGAAAAACTTTTGGATAAGTTTCAATGTTTTATTAAATTCCTGACAGGGACAAGGGACCGGGTTCACTGTCCCACTTCTCTAACCTAAGATATTGTAATCACTTCATATTCAGAAGCCAGTTCAATAAATTGGGCCATTCCACTAACTTTGCCAGCCACTAATTTTTCATTAAGCTCATAGTAGTCCACGCATGTTTTGCAAGCCAGGATGTCGACACCTTTTTCTTCTAGTTCTGTTAAATGGAGAGATACAAGTGATTCTTCGGTTAATGTAAAAACGCCACGGTTCAAACAAAAAACAGCAACAGGCAACTCTTCCTTTTGTTTAAGAATGGTAAAGAAGGTTTCTAGTAAACCTTCACCTAATTCTTTTTCTCCTGAACCAAACTGATCTGATGAAAGTAAAATAACTTTATTCTTCAACTTTTACACCTCGCATATTTATAGAACATGGGACAAGGGACCTGGTCCCTTGTCCCAGCAATACAGGATTAATCAATATTCACTTCTAAGATTTCTTCCGTTACGGCATTGATTTTGATGTCAATATTATCGTCATCAGCGACGTTATTCTTATCATACTCAACGGTATATTTTTGTTTGCCATCATCTGCTTCAAGTGACCAGCCCGTTGGCGAAAGGCCTTTTACTTCGGTTCTTGTCGAAGCAATTTCAATCGCTTTTGCTGGGGAAATAATCGCAGCAAAGTCTAAAAACTCATCGTCTTCTCGATCAGGGTCCACTTCATTTTCCCTAATTTCTCCCGTTGCCGCATCAATTTCTGCTTCATATTCATGTGAAGCGTCAAAACCTTCGAAGTCATAATGGAGGCGTCCATCATCCGTATCTAAATCAACGGATTCAACTTTTGCATCTGGATGCACTTCTTTAAAAATCTTTACAGCCTCAGTCAATGAAACAGGTGGATTGGCGATATCAGCCGCTGTTACTGTATTTTGAGTACTATTATTTGCGGTACTGGTGTTTGAATCTTTTACAGCGGCTGCATTATTATTTGTATTGTTGCTTGTTACGGACTCATTCTTCATTGCTGCTTGATTAGCCTGACTCGTATTTTCTTCTGTTGTGCTTGTGCCGCATGCGGTTAATAAAAGTAAGGTCCATCCTGTGAACAATAATTTTTTAAACATATTCCATCTCTCCTTATTCATTGTTTGCTGTATTTGAGTTTCATCATTTCTTTAGGCTACACATCTATCATACAGAACAAACATTAGAAAATAATGAGAAACAGATTAAATCTTAGCGAGGGACAGAGCGAACCCGAGGGACAGGGGACCGGGTTCGTTGTCCCTAATTGAGCCGGTAGAGCATGGTGACGAGATGGGACCGTTTCATTGGTGTATTTGGCTGGAAGGAGTCATAGGTTTTGTTTGCTTTTCCATTTTGGTCGGAATAGCCATCGACGATGTTTTGCTCGTATAACCATTGAACCGCGTCCTTTTCGCTTAGTGTTTCTCCTGTGTAGCTTTTAGCAAGCAGGACGGCTGCTTCACCTCTTGATATATTCCCGTGTCCTTTTACCGGAAGATCGTATTTTTTTGCTAAAGCATAGATGTTTGCTAATGACTCATCCTTTAATTTTGTCCCCAATTTATTTCGTAAAAAGACCCTTAAATAGTCGCTTTCTTTCATTGGCTGATAGGGTCTTAGTACTTTTCCTTCAAACCCTTTTATTATCCCTTTGTTGATTGCCCAGGCAAAGGCTTCAGACCAGAATAAACCTGCTTGATAGTCTTTATAAACCGTTAAATCCGCAGGATGGATCGTGCCTGTTTTTACCCATGAGGCAACGTCATCAATCAATTCTTCAGAAGTATTTCCCGGCACCATATATTCCGTTGTTCCGTCTGGTTCCCCTGGGTAGTCAGCAAGCATATGCATCATATTTGGATATAATTGGTACTGAACATCCTTATGATCCTGCAGGGCAGTTTTCCATTTGTTTAATTGTTTTGCAGAAACTTGGACGTCTTTTCCTCCTTGTAAAAATAACAAAGGTACTTCTTGCTTTATCATCAACTCTGCCGGGTTATATTCATTTAAATCAAACCACCAATAAGGATTCTGTAATTGAAATGTAGGAGGGATGTTGTCTCGTGAATATTGCGGGTCTTCGAGCAAATGGATTTGTGCTTTCATCCATTCGACCTGTCCTTTGATGGCATCGATTTGTTCCTTCGGTGCATTTGTCTTTTCAGCCCGTGTCAGTGCTTCTTCAAATTGCCAAAGCAGCAGATCATGGAATTTTCCAGTCGGCCCCGCAACACCAATTGCACCTTTGACATCCTTGTTTTTGTCATTTTCAAGGATAAGCGGTAATGCATAGCCGCCTTGACTATGTCCTAATACGAAGATGTTTTTCCCATCGATTTTCGGGATAGACTTTAATTTTTCTACCGCATGATTGGCATCGAAAACTGTTTCCTCCATGATTGAAAACTTAGGATTTATGTTTGATTTAATGGCATGGGTATAGGTTCTTTTATCATAACGGAGAACGGCAATGCCGTGATTCGCCAACCCGACAGCAAGATCCCTGAATGGTTTAAAAGCAAAAACCGTTTCATCCATATCATGTGCTCCAGAACCATGTACAAGCACGACGACTGGAAACGGGCCATCGCCTTTTGGAATCGTTAATATACCTGGTAATGTAAAAGGTTCTTCCCCAAACATAACAGGCGTTTCAGTATAATTCTCAGGATGATTATATGCTGGATTCGTAAATTGAGCGGGATCAGTGGCCATAGCCATTGTAAAATCATTCACTTTTCCATGTTGATCATAGTGAAGAACGAATAAATAGGGCTGCACCTCAGTCGTTATAAGTAGTTCTACCTTCGTATAGGGTCCATTTTTTTTCGAAGCTTGCAGTGTAACGTCATTAATTTTTCCATAGGGGGAGGTGAATCCGGCCCAAAACTGTGGTAATCGTTCTTGCGGCAAGTGCTGTTGCAGTGTGTCATTTAATAGAGGATAAAGTGCTTCCCAATTCTCCTGCCTTGCTAAGGAGATGAATTCTTTTGCTGCTTTTTCATAGTCTACTTCCTTCACTGCTTGTTCCGCAGATACATGTGGATATGGAAGCGGCGCCCCCAAACTAACCGCTGCAATCCCAAGTGAGCCAGCTAAAAGCCATTTTCCAATAACCGAATACTTCTTTTTCATGTGGATCCCTCCTGTAAGTAATTTAAATGTTTGCTAGTGTCAAAAGCCATATGAATTTATCAACTACAGAGATGATGTCAATCATCTACTTTTGAATGACAGTCCTAACTTAATTATTCGATTACTTCCATAGAATTCCTGCCAGGGACAGGGTTCCAGGTTCATTGTCCCATCCCATTCTACAAAATTGAAAATGATCCAGTTTAATAGAAACAAGGGGAAAGTGATATCTTTAAATTTGGAATATTTTTGGGGGGAGGGGAACTCCTCTGTCCCTTCTTTACCAAGACTTAACAATAGATTATTACGATTTTGTTACAATATTAATATATGAATCTGGGGAAGAGGGAGAATACAGATGAAAAGGATATGTTATTTATTGTTGTCGGCACTATTTTTACTTTTGTTATTAACTGGTTGTACAGATAAACGCGAAACATTTACGATCTTATCTGGTTCTGAAAACCAATCGATTGAACCGCTGATCACAGAGTATGCAAAGGATAAGGATTTTAAAGTGGAAATGGTTTACAAAGGCTCTGTCGATAGTATGCTGGAGCTGCAGAATCATCCGGAAAAATACGATGCCATTTGGCTGCCAAATAGTATGTGGATAAACATGGGAGATACGAAAAATGTGGTCAAGCATGATAAATCAATCTTTACCTCTCCTGTTGTCTTTGGGATAAAGCAATCAAAGGCAGAAGAGCTAGGGTTTACGAAGCAGGATGTAAATGTAGAGGAGATTTTGCATGCAGTAGAGCAGCAAAAATTAACCTTTATGATGACAAGTGCATCACAATCGAATTCAGGTGCAAGTGCTTATATTGGATTTTTATATGCTTTGCTGGGAAACCCTGAAACGATTACAACTGAAGACTTACAAAAACCCCAATTAAAAGAGGATATTCGCAAGTTATTCTCGGGGATTAACCGCTCATCAGGCAGTTCAGGCTGGTTAAAGGATTTGTATTTAAAGGGAAATTATGACGCCATGGTCAATTATGAGGCGGTGATCATTGAAACAAATCAAGAATTAATCGAACAAGGAAAAGAGCCGTTATATGTGGTCTACCCGAAAAATGGATTAACGATTTCGGACAATACATTGGGTTATATTGATAATCAGGATGGTGCGAGGGAAGAATTTTTTACAGCCTTACAGGATTTCTTATTATCAGATGAAACGCAGGACCAAATTGTTGATTTAGGCAGAAGAACCGGATTGGCTGGTTTAGTAAAAAATGCCAATGAGGACGTATTTAATCCTGATTGGGGAATTCAAACCGATAAAACGTTAGTTCCGATTAAATTCCCGCCGGAAAATGTGATTAAGGAAGCTTTGAATTTGTACCAAACAAGCTTCAAAAAGCCATCCTATACCGTATTTGCGCTTGATTTTTCAGGAAGTATGGAAGGGGAAGGGCTGGAAGAATTAAAAGAAGCGCTCAGTACGCTCTTGGATCAAAATAAAGCGCAGCAATACTTATTACAAGCTTCCAATGAAGATAAAATTGTGATTATTCCGTTTAATGATCAAGTGTTGGATATTTGGCAGGCGGATCAATTATCACAATACAGTGCCTTAATGAAGCAAGTCGAGGACTATCAAGCTGGCGGTGGAACGGATATCTACAATCCAGTGATCGAGGGGTTAGAGCAATTAAAGAATGTGGATGTCAATCACTATAATCCGGCTGTGATCCTGATGACCGATGGACAATCAGGCGGAAGTTTTACCGAATTAGAAGACTATTATCAAAATCTGAATAAAGATATTCCCGTCTTTAGTATTATGTTTGGCGATGCATCAGATGAGCAATTGAATGAAATTAGTGAATTAACGCGAGCGCGAACATTTGATGGAAAAAATAATTTAGTCGAAGCGTTCAAAAATGCCAAAGGATACAACTAAGGGGGAAATGGAATGAGTATCTTTAAAGGCTTTTTATCCGGCATGATTGGAGCCATCATGTTTGTCATTTTTTTATTTATCCTCGACATCGGATTGCTATTTTCCATAACGGCCAGTTTAGCTTCATTTGCGGCAGTCTTATTAATTACTTATTCGCTCTCTTCTAAACATATTGAATTGGAAATAGGGACTGTCAGTGATGAGTTTTATCTGAATATTTTAAACGAAGGATATAAAAAACTAGACTTAATCCAAAATGAAGTCAATCAATCTAGCAATCCAGTTATTCAAGAGGATGGAAATGAAATTATGGCGATTTGCGGGCAGATTTTTCAAAATTTAGAAGAAAACCCGACAGATGTCACATCCATTAGGCAATTTTTTACCTATTACTTAGATGCCCTGCTGACGATTTTTCAAAAATATAACGGACTAGTAAGGAACGGCTTGAAAGGAGAAGAAAAGGGAAAACTCGATGAACTAGTTACGCATAATTTAGTGATGTTAAAAGAGTTATTTCACTCGCAATTAAAGAAATTACTTGAGGATGATTTTATGGATTTAGATACCGAATTACAGACCTTGAAAAAGATGATCGAAATGGAGGGAATCAGCTGATGAATAAAAAAATACTGGGAGTCGTCCTCGGAGCTGTCATCTTCATTGCCGTTATTGCCGCTGGAATCATGATTAAAAACAATCAAAATAAAACACCTGAAGTGACCATTAATGGGCTTATTGGCGGCGAGAAAGTGGAATTATTTGAAAATGAAACCTTCCAGAAAATCGCGAAGGAAAAATATCATACAACGATTTCATTTTCTAAATCGGGAAGCATCGAAATGGCGGACCGGGATTTAAGCGAATTGGACTATTTGTTTCCCTCCAGTCAAGTAGCGGAAGAATTGATTAACAACAAGCAAGGACAGCTGATTAAAAAAAGTGAAACGGTCTTGAATTCACCAATTGTCTTTATTTCTTGGGGAGAAGTAGTCGATGCCATGGTGAAGGAGGGCGTGTTCCAAAAAGTAGATAATACGTATTATACAGTCGATACGCAAAATTTCCTCCATTTGATCATGGAAGGAAGAGAATGGTCAAGTGTGGGACTGCCTGATTTATATGGAAATGTCTCGATTATTTCAACGCATCCATCTAAATCGAATTCAGGAAATATGTTTGCCGGATTGTTTGCCAATATGATAAATAGTGGGAAAGTCGTCGATGAGCAATCGCTGCCAATTGTCCTCCCACAAGTATCTGCCTTTTATTCCAAGTTAGGTTATCTAGAGAGTTCCTCCGGTGACTTATTCGAACAATTTTTAAAAACAGGAATGGGCGCGAAGCCGATTATTGTTGGCTATGAAAATCAATTAGTTGAGTTTGCTACTTTAAATCCTAATGAATGGGAACAAGTCAAAAACGAAATTCGCATTGTTTATCCGACCCCGACGGTTTGGAGCGAACATCCTGTGATGGCTTTGAATGAGGATGGGGAACGATTGATTCAAATTTTATCGGATCCCGAGGTGCAGGAATTGGCGTGGAAGGAACATGGATTTCGAACCGGATTAAGTGGTGTGAAAAATAATCCGGATGATTTGGTGCTGGAAGGATTACCT
>CALGSR010000167.1 GCA_937902115.1 uncultured Bacillus sp.
ACTTGGTTGTTGATTTCCGTTGCAGGCACTTCGCGCACCTTAGGGCGACCGCCGATCCTCCTCGACACTTCGTGCCTGCGGGGTCTCGCCTGTCTTGCTTCTCCCGCAGGAGTCTTCGTGCCTTCAACTCCAATCAACAAAGGTTTCAAAATCAACATGGACCTTTAACATAGCTTAAATCAAAGGTATCCTTTTAATTCAACTAATTGGCTATGGTTATGGAATAAGCGCAATTGCTTCTTGTGTCAGTGCAAAGGATCACATCAACCAGGAGGGATAAAAATGCCTATTATGAAACCACTTCTTGCTCTTGCTGTATTTCTGTCGCTATTATTCGTATTCGGTTGTAGTAAAGACGAAGAAGAAGAAGGTAATCAAATAAACTTCAATTTGATAGAAAGTGAAAAAACTTTGCCTGCGGATTTTCATGAAATAGCGTATGAAAGAGATACAACACCGTATTTCCAATATTTAGTAAAGAAGGTGGCTAATCTATCTGAATTTGAAGAAACGTGGAACCTCTATGGATTTGAAAATAAAATACTGGATGTAGATTTTAACGAGAAGGAGATTATTTTCATTGGCGTTCAGGAGTCTGGAAGCTGCCCTTATCAAATTGAAAATATTAAGGTCAGCCCGGATAAGAAGGCTCTCACAGTGCCTTTATCGGAACCAGATGGTGCTTGTACTTCTGATGCGACACCAAGAACATTTATTATCGAGATTGATAAACAAGTTTCAGAGGGTTTGGAGAATTTGATAATGATTCAGAGTGGCACAGAAACAGCCATTCCAATTGATGTTCATCCAGATGAAAAGATAGAAAATGTTACAAGAAAAGAAGGCTATATCCTGAAAGTTGAAGAGGGGAATGTTTTAGTTGCGGAACATATCACTTCGGAAAAATATGAAGAAATTAAAAATAAGACAACTACTGAGTTACACGAAGAAGGGCTTGCTCTTATTTCTGTAAGTTATGATGATACAAGCAGCTTAAAAACGGGAAATAAAGTGGAGATTTGGCTTGAAGGTGGTATAAAAGAATCATATCCCGAACAAGCGGAAGCAAGCAAGATTGAGATAATAGATTAACATTGTATTCTAAATGGGGCTGTTATATATTTTTTTGTAAATAAACTATCCTTTTTATCATCAGCTTCCACAGTAAAGAGTTGTACCTTCTAATCGGTCAACTCTTTTTTTATACAAGCCGTCCTTTCCATCTTTTCTCCGCAAAATTCTCATAACTCGTCCAATTTCACATATATTGAATTAGATGAACAGGGAGGCAAGGTAGAAAGGGAGATGGAAATGAAGCAAAGATGGATCGCGCTTCTCATAATCGGTTCCTTATTAACAGGGGCGGGCGGTACATATACTGCAATGGCCTGGATGGGTGGAACAACGCCTGTAGCAGTTGAATTAGAAACAGAAACAGAGGTACCGCTGCAGGATACTTCTGAAGAGGTCACTGTACAGGATTCAGGAAAGATGGATAAAGTCGCACAAGCTTATCAATTAATCAAGGGCAGTTATGTAGAAGAAGTGAAGGAAGAGCAGCTGATCGAAGGGGCCATCCAGGGAATGCTTACTTCATTGAAGGACCCTTACTCGGTTTATATGAATCAGGAGCTCTCGAAGCAATTCAACGAAGCGTTAGAGCCGTCCTTTGAAGGAATTGGCGCAGAGGTTAGTATCGTCGATGGGAAAATTGTCATTGTTGCCCCATTCAAGGATTCTCCAGCAGAAAAGGCCGGAATCAAGCCAAAGGATCAAATCCTCAAAGTGAACGGTGAAAGTGTGGAGGGGTTGGATTTATATGAAACAACGGTAAAAATTCGTGGTAAAAAAGGGACGACCGTGAAGCTGGAGATCCTAAGGCAAGGCTTAAAGGAGCCGCTTGTCATTCAAGTGAAACGAGACGAAATCCCACAGATTACTGTCCATTCAAAGGTGAAAAAACAGGGTGGGAAGTCGATTGGCTATATGGAAATCACCACATTCTCGAAAGAAACGGCAGCGGATTTCAGCAAGCAGCTAAAAAGTCTGGAGAAAAAGAACATCGACGGATTAATTGTTGATGTCCGCAACAATCCAGGCGGCCTGCTCGAAAGTGTACAGGACATCTTAAAGGAGTTCGTTTCCAGTGAAAAACCATATGTGCAAATTGAAAAACGCAATGGAGAAAGGGACAAGTTCTATACAACGCTTGAAAAAGAAAAGCCTTACCCTGTTGCGGTATTAATCGATAAAGGCAGTGCCTCAGCATCTGAAATTCTCGCCGGTGCCCTTAAGGAAGCGGAAGGTTATACGCTGATTGGGGAAAAAACCTTTGGCAAAGGAACCGTGCAGCAGGCCGTGTCGATGGGAGACGGCAGCAATATTAAGCTGACATTGTATAAATGGCTGACACCGGATGGAAACTGGATCCACAATAAAGGCATCAAGCCGGATTTAGCCGTGCAGCAATCCGAACTATTCCAGCTCCACCCTGTGCAAAATACAGATCCGCTGGAAAAGGATATGAATAATGAACAAGTGAAAAACGTCCAATTAATATTGAGCAATATTGGCTATGAGCCGGGCCGGACAGATGGCTATTTTAACAGCGGAACGGAAACAGCTGTCAAAGCTTTTCAAATGGAGAATGAGTTGCCTGCTAATGGAAAAGTAGATGAAAAAACAGCAAGGGTATTAGAACAAAAGGTAATGGATGAACAGAAAAAGGATAAAAATGATTTGCAGTTACTTGCAGCCTATAAATTTATTGAAAAAATAGAATAAGCTAAGCTGGTATAATAAAGGTCTGACAGATGCAGGCGATCTCGCAAAAGAGTTCATTTTCGAGATTTCTGGCCTAGGTCAGGCCCTTTCTTTGTGCGGAATTAGGATTATTGGAGGAGAAGGTAACCAATAATTTACTGTCTCCTCCAATTTTGATAGAATAGAGTGTAATAGAGTTTTTTTGTGCTGGAGTTCAAATGAAATCTACGAATAGAGGTTGGTGGCGGCGTTGGTACAAGAATGGATGATGGAATTGTTAAAGGGGTTTGGATGGTTGCTGCTGAATCCTGTGTTTTATTATCTTTTTATCCTTGCAGCCATATTAGGAGTTTCAAGGGTTAAAAGGGAACGGAAAAATTTCCATGTCCGTGCAGAAAATGCGTATTTTGAATTAAAGCAGCTTTTACCGTTTGGTTTGGCAGCGGGGCTTGTACTATCTATTTTGCTGGTTGGAGCAGGGCTTGTCATTCCGATTGAGTTCATTATTTTTACCGCAGCTTTAACGATCCTCTGGAGTTTGACAACAAAGGTGCGGATGTTGTCGCCGATTTATACCGTAGGATTTGCTTTTTTTGCCACGCTATTTTTTCTTAGTATGAAATGGGAGCTGCCCCTGATCCAAAGCATGACTCCTGAATGGAGTATCAATATTCTTCCGCCAATTGCGATTCTGTTAGCACTGTTAATCCTTGCCGAGGGGATTTTGATTAGCAGAAATGGGAGTAAAGGGACCTCGCCGAAGCTGGTGATTGGGAAAAGAGGGTTGGTTGTTGGAATCCATGAGGTGAAACGGCTATGGATGCTGCCTGTTTTCCTTGTCATTCCGGGAGAATCCCTGTCAGCCCTATTTGCCTGGTGGCCGCTTTTTTCTATCGGAGAACAAAGCTATGCACTCATCCTAGTTCCCTTTTCGCTTGGCTTCTCTCAGCATATTAAAGGGATGCGCCCGGTAGAGTCTGTGAAAAATGTTGGTCAAAAAGTGATAAAGCTTGGTGCGGTCCTTACACTTCTGTCGCTGATCGGTTTTTGGTATCCACTGGCATCAATTGTCATCGTAGCCATGGCGATTATTGGCCGTGAGATCATTTCTGTTAGGCAGAGGATAAAAGAAGACAGCCTGCCGTTTTATTTTTCAAAGAAAAATCAAGGTGTGATGATTCTTGGGGTTCTGCCTGATTCTCCTGCTGAGGGAATGGGCCTGCAAGTTGGCGAGCTGGTCATGAAGGTAAATGGCACGCCGGTAAATGGTGAAGAGTCCTTTTACAAGGCCCTGCAGCAAAATCGAGCCCATTGCAAGCTGGAAGTATTGGATATAAACGGTCAAAACCGCTTTACCCAGCGTGCCCTCTTTGAAAACGAACATCATGAATTGGGGATTCTTTTTGTAGAGGATGAAAGAAAGTGGGAAGCGAAAAGAGTTCAATAAATGGTTCGTGTGGAAGTAATCATGATAAATTAGATAAATTGAGCCTGGACAAGCTTATGTTCAAGCTCTTTTTTTTGTCTCGTTCCAATACAGTATTTTCGAATTTAAAAATAAGACTGTGTTAAAGGTCCATGTTGATTGGAGTGGAAGGCACGAAGACTCCTGCGGGAGAAGCGAGACAGACGAG
>CALGSR010000168.1 GCA_937902115.1 uncultured Bacillus sp.
CTTCCACTCCAATCAACAAGTCCCCCAAAATCAACATTGACCTTTAACACAGCCTAATTTATAAATATAAGTTGCTTGACTTTGTTTTTCAAGGTAAAACTAGATTTCTTTGAAGAGAAAAGAGCGCAAACTGAATTAAAAGCCTGAAAACAGCTGTTTTTTCGTTAAAATCGGCCTTTAGATTTTAACAACAAACTTTACAAAAACAGCCTTTAATATAAAGAAAGCGCAAGCGCCTGAGTGAGGCACTTGCGCTTTCCTATTGTCTTCGCTTCAGCTTATTTACTCATTCACTGATTTCAAGAAAAGTTTTCTTCTTCTGCGATGAGCTTGCTGCAGCATAAACAACTGTTCGTAACGCTTTGGCAACGCGTCCCTGCTTTCCAATCACTTTTCCCATATCAGACTTATTGACGGAAAGCTGATAGGTGATGCGAGTTTCCTCTTCATGAACGTTTACCTGAACATCTTCAGGAAAATCAACGAGGGACTTTACAATTGTTTCAATTAGATCCTTCATTCGATCAATTACTTACCGTTTTTGATGTTATGGAATTTTTCCATAATTCCTTGTTGAGAAAATAAGTTACGAACGGTATCAGATGGTTTCGCACCATTTTGTAACCATTTTAATGCAAGTTCTTCATTGATTTTTAATTCAGCAGGTTCTGTAACTGGGTTGTAAGTTCCTACTGTTTCAATTTGACGTCCATCACGAGGAGAACGAGAATCTGCAACTACGATACGATAAAAAGGAGATTTTTTTGCTCCCATACGTTTTAAACGAATTTTTACTGCCATAATAAATAGCACCTCCGAATAGTTTCACACAAGATAGTATAATATCAATTGTTAAATGTTTTGTAAAGTGTTTTTTCTTGTCAGACAATATCATTCAACCTGACCGGTTCGTTTTCCCTTTTAGAAAAACACAAATTTAAAAAGGATTAAATGGCAGTTTTAGACCGCCTTTTTTCTTTCCTTTTTGCTGCATGCCAACCATTTGTTTCATCATTTTTTTCATATCTTCGAATTGCTTCAACAGCCTGTTTACCTCTTGAATCGATGTACCGCTGCCTTTTGCAATCCGCTTTCTCCGGCTTGCATTAATAGTTTCCGGATGCAATTTTTCATCCTTTGTCATCGACTTAATGATCGCTTCAACATGGGAAATCTGCTTGTCATCAATTTGCAGTTTATCGAGACCCTTTATCTTGTTAGCACCAGGCATCATCTTTAACAACTCATCAAGCGGCCCCATATTGCGGACTTGACCAAGTTGTTCAAGAAAATCATCAAATGTAAACGAAGCGGAACGCATTTTTTGCTCCAATTCTTTCGCTTTTTCCTCATCAACATTCGCCTGGGCTTTTTCAATTAAAGTGAGAACATCACCCATGCCAAGGATCCTTGAAGCCATTCTTTCTGGATGGAACGCCTCAATAGCATCCATTTTTTCCCCGAGTCCGACAAACTTAATCGGCGTATTCGTTACAGAACGAATCGACAAAGCTGCTCCTCCGCGCGTATCACCATCAAGTTTTGTTAAAACAACACCGGTTAAACCAAGCAGTTCATTAAAACTTGAGGCAACATTTACGGCATCCTGACCTGTCATTGCATCAACAACAAGGAAAATCTCATCTGGACTTGTAAGCTCCTTTATTTGCTTAAGTTCGTCCATCAATGCCTCGTCAACGTGAAGACGTCCGGCAGTATCGATTAGTACATAATCATGATGATCTGCTTTTGCCTTTTCAATTGCTTGCCTGGCAATTTCTACAGGGCTGACTTGGTCTCCAAGAGAGAAAACAGGCATACTCAATTGTTTCCCAAGTGTCTCAAGCTGTTTAATTGCTGCTGGTCGATAGATATCGGCAGCCACAAGCATAGGATTCCGATTATGCTTTTTCCGTAAGAGATTTGCTAATTTCCCAGTGGTGGTCGTTTTCCCTGCACCCTGAAGCCCAACCATCATAATGACTGTTGGCGGCCGGTTAGAGACAGCAATTTTGCTTTGTTCGCCGCCCATTAACTCTGTTAATTCCTCTTTAACGACCTTGATGACCTGCTGTCCAGGTGTTAAACTTTTCATGACCTCCTGGCCAACAGAGCGTTCACTGACCTTTTTGACAAATTCTTTTACCACTTTGAAGTTAACGTCTGCTTCTAAAAGTGCTAACCGCACCTCACGCATCATTTCCTTAACGTCTGCTTCTGATACTTTTCCTTTGCCGCGAATCTTCTGAATTGTACTTTGCAGTCGGTCGGCCAAACCTTCAAATGCCATCTAGACTAGCCCCCTAATCTAATTTCTCAAGCTCAGCAACCATTTCTAACAGAGTTTGCTGCGATGGAGTCCCCTCTTTCAGCATCTCATTCATTTCTTGAATCAGTTTGCTCCGCTCTTGAAATTTTTGAAATAATAATAGCTTTTCCTCATATTCTTCGAGCATTGCCTCTGTCCGTTTAATGTTATCGTATACAGCCTGACGGCTAATATTGTATTCTTCTGCAATTTCGCCTAGGGAAAAGTCGTCCAAATAATAAAGCGCCATATAGCTGCTCTGCTTTGGCGTTAACAACGATTGGTAAAAATCATATAAATAATTCATCCTCGTTGTTTTTTCAAGCATCCGCGCCAGTCCTTTCCCCATTGTTAAGTGAAAAGCCTTTACAAACAATAGTCTACACATATCTATATAAGTTGTCAAGAAAATAACTTTACAACAGCCTATTATTTATTCTTTCTGTTTTTTGCTTCAAGGAGTCGCTTCATTCTTTCCTCCTTTTCAGTCTGTGTAATGATTTTTTTATCATTTAACTGTTTCGTTTTATCCGTTTTCATTCTTTTCTTTTGCCCTTCTGTTTCCAACACTTTTTCTGATATGATTTCCCTCTGTTTAACGGGCTCTTTCTTTACCCTCGTTTTCAGCCTTTCCACTTTAAAGGTTTTTTCTGAGCGGATTTCATTTGGTGTTTCTTCCCTTTTATTTCTCTTAGATATGAGAGAAAAGTGAACAAGTTTTTTCAGCCCGAACCGGCGCAGGGCAATTTCGCTAAAAAACAAGAGAAAAGCTGCCAGAAGCAGCCAATGGCTGACAGATTGTTTATGATAAGAGGAATAGGGCAGCGGCCGAAAGGCATCCTTTTCCGATTGCAATACTTTTCCCTTGCCGCGCTCCGCTAGTTCTGCAATTTTTTTCTCATCATGCCCGGTAAGCAAATATTCACTCGAATATGGAACCGTAAATCCAGTTTGATAATTTTTCACATCTCCTGTTTCCTTTGTTTCATGAACCGAGTGAAAATACATACCTGCATCATCCAGGATATCTGTTTCATATGTACCCGGTCCAGTAATCTTTGTATGCGATTCAAGTTTTTGTCCCTTTTCAGTGACAAGGGATACATCAAGCGGCAATGTGCTCCCGCCTGTTGACTTTATTGCTAAGACTGTATTTCCATTCTCTTTCTGAAGTGAAAGATCATATGGAGAATGATTGTATTTAGGCAATGATTTGGTTACGGTTTGATTAATGAACTGCGGCCACTTCGGCCAAGCCGCCCAGTCTCCTGACCATTTACCGGAAAAATCCGAAGTAAAGGCAATCGTATAGCCCATTCCATACTGCCACTCGGCTAAAACCGGGTCTTCTTTTTCACTTAAGATTGGCACAACAGCCCTTGATTTCGCTGTTGTCGCAATGTAAGCATTCATTTGCGGTACACCTTCCTGAAATAGCGCGAGCCATTCGGAAAAAGGCTGAACTCCAGGATAAAACGGATGATCTTCAATATAAGTTCGCGATGCCATGACCGTTTCTCTTGATAAAATACTCG
The DNA here is from genome assembly GCA_937902115.1 of uncultured Bacillus sp. Taxonomy (GTDB): domain Bacteria; phylum Bacillota; class Bacilli; order Bacillales; family Cytobacillaceae; genus Bacillus_BD. Next base: position 3,844 of record CALGSR010000168.1, read on the forward strand.
GAATAACGGAGGAATCCGTCACATCATAGTATCTTCCGCCGCCATTTTCAGCTAATTGTTCCAGTAAAGCATGATCTGCATCCCCTCCAAGGGCAACAGTTGATAAGGTTATATTTTCTGCCTTCCCTTCTTCTGTCAAGAGACCATAATCATGATTCATTGCAGACTGTCCGTCTGTCAGTAAAATTATATGCTTTCGCTGCAACTTTAAATTTTTTAGCTCTTCGTAGGCTAACTCTAGTGAAGAGTAAATTTCAGTTCCGCCTCCAGGTGATACCGTTTGAATTTTTTCTATAACCTCTTCTTTGTCTTTAAGAGGAGCAGTCTTTACCACTTCCCATGGCCTGCTGTCAAAGGCAATAAACCCGAGGGTATCTTCCTCACGCAGCAAAGATACTGAGCGGGCTGCGGCCTCTTTTGCCAAGGCTAATTTATTCCCTGCCATACTTCCAGAGCGATCCAGAACAATGACTAGCCCCAGCGATGGCATTTCATTCTTCCCTTTTATCTCCATATCCACCGGGAGTAATTTTTCAATTGGTGTTTTGAAATAACCACCGAGGCCAAAGCTGTTCTCTCCCCCAGCCATAATAAATCCCGTGCCAAATTCCTTCACTGCTTGTTCAATTAAATTCATTTGTGTTTCCGTGATGACTGTAGCCGGAATATTATTAAAAATGATGGACTGATAGGCTAGATACCCGGATAGTGTTGTTGGCAGCTGTTCAGGCTGCAAGTGTTCAACAACGAATCCCGGCTGCTGCAAAATTGGCATGATACTGCCCGCGTTCCCTTGCTCAACGACCAAAACCTTTGGCGTACCCTTTACATTTGAGACGGAATAGAGAACATTATTTTCCAGAAATCGATCCTCATCTGTAATGATTTCCGCTTTATAGATCTGTAACCCGGTATTTTCAATAGGATGTGAAAAATCAAATGCATTTCTTCCTTCTTTCACATGAACGGTTTCCCTTAAAATTTCCTTATTATTAACCGATATTCGAATAGCCGCTTTTTTCTCAGAGGTACTATTTACAACTAATTCCAGACGTGCATTTTCCCCTGCAAATAAAGCAGGAGGAACCTTTAGTTCTTCAAGTGACATGTCATCGGCATGTACCCGCTCCATGACAACGGCATCAAGTTGAATATGACGATTTTTTAATAATTCTATTGCTTCATTTGCGGAACCGGACGTTTCATTTCCATCTGTAAAAAGAACGATGCGCCCGCTGGAGTCATTAGGAATCATCGTTGAAGCAAAGGTCAGTGCCTCCTCAATATCCGTTTCACTTCGATCTATTTCAGTATAAAAATCAATGAGTGGTTCATTGGTCCTTTTTAATTCCTGCTCTAAAGCAGTTTCTTTCCCAAAGGATGCAACGGCAAAAGAATCATCTACCTCTTTTTGCGATACGCTTTTTTCAAGCCAATCGAGAATCTTTTGTTCAGAGCCTTGCACGCTTGCGGAACGATCGACTAAAAAGATGACGTAATTCTCCTTTGCCGGAAGTAAGATTTGCGGCACGGTTAAAGCGAAAATTAAGACTAGAAATAATGTACTGCGCAAAAGGGCAATCAACTTCGCCTCTTTAGTCCATCTTTTTATTGAAATGGCCTGCTTTATAAATAAATAAATGAACCATCCTGCCGGCAGGAGCAAAAGCAGCATGAAGGGATATTTAAATTCTAAACCCACGACGATACACCTCCCATTCAACTGCTATGATCAGAAGAGCCAGAAATGAGAGAAGGAGAATAAGAGAATCATTGGATTGCTGCCCTGCTTTTGTTTCTCCTTCTTTTTGTTTATCGATCGTAAAGGACGATGCAGCAGCAGGTACTTTTTCCCTCTCATCAAGCAACACAGAAAAATAATCGATCCTCTCCCCGCTGACAGCCTGGTAAGTTCCCGGAAAGGCTGGCGCTGCCATCGGTTCCTTCTCCGTATTAATAGAATATAAATTTTCATCCTTATAATTATAAATTTCTAATACATGATCAGAACTGCTTGAATTCATCCATTTTTCCTCACCCGGATTAAAGTAACCAAGGAACCCCGTCTGGTTGGCCAGCCATTGATAACTGTTATATAAAAAAATGGGGAAATCAGGATGCAGCGGCCAGTCACTATCTGAGATTGAAAAATTCACCAAAATCACAGGTTGTCCATTTACGTTCCCCCTCTGAATAAGGTTCTGGCTGCCACTGGACAAAACCGTCTCCAACCCTTGGACTTCAGGGGTTTTTGTTCCATGGCTAATATACATCTTTACCGGATCCACGTATTCAAAGAGTGGATCCTTCTTCGCGATTAGCGGTTCGGTCAGTTCGTTCCTTTCGTTATTATTAAATAAAATAGCCGGCATTTCAGGAAGCTTTTCAACATCATCTCCTTCCATGATCAAAATACCAGCAGATTTATTTCCTGCGTTTGTTTCGGAGCCTTGAATCAGTTCAACTCCAATCGTTTCAAAACCTTTCATGACAAATGGGTTCAATTCCCCTGCAGCATAGATTTTTGGCGATGGATCCGTATACACACTAGCAGCCTTATTATCAACTGTATAACCGTCATCCACGGCAAGCGAGGCTTCGTAATATGGTTTATCAGGAAGGTCTGAAGCTGTTACAATCATTGAATCCTTCTTGTCGACTGTAATCTCTTTTGTAAATGCTTTTTCCTTTCCAGCCTTGATTGTAACCTCAATATTTTTTTCTTTATCTGTTTGGTTCTCAATAACAGCAACAGCATTAATCTGCCCATTTACTTGTCCTACACCAAATGATACGAGCGAGATATTTTCCAACTTTCTACCGATATTATGTACCTCTATATCATTATCATGGTTCTTCACCATCTCCTTTGAAAGATGATCTGAAAAAACATACCATGAAGTCCCTGTCTGAGATGAAATAGATTTTGCCAAATTTAAAGCCTTCTCCATATTTTCATGATCATAGGTCAACTGCAGCTCATCTATCAAATTTAATACCATTCTTTTATTATTTTCTCGGTTTAGTAGTATTTCAGGCTTTTGTCCTGCTTTAATCAGCGTAACCTCCTGACCTTGCAGCTCTTTAGCAAGTTCTCTCATTTCCTGCTTCGCCCGCTCAAAACGAGTCATATCCCCATCTTCCGCTGACATCGTGGCAGATGTATCAATAATAAAAACAATATGTTCCCCTTTTAAGCGCTTCTCATAAAAATGAGGCTGTGCCAGAGCGAACATTAATAAGAGGAGAGCGAGGATTTGCAGCCAAAATAATAGATTCCGCTGCATCCTTTTCAAAAATGGCGAAGCCTGCCATTCATTCATCACTTCCCGCCACAGCATATTCGAAGGAATGGTTTGCTTCTCATACTGCTTGCGGAAAAAGTAGAAAAAGACAACAACAGCGATAAACAAAGTCAGGAGGAAGGAAAGCGGATTTAAAAATTGAAACATATTCTCACCTCACAAGCCCCTTTGCCGGCAGTTCATGGAGAAAACATGCTTGCAGATCTTTTTCTTCCGACAATAGTAGATATTGGCCTCCATAGCCGCGGCAAAGGGATTCCAATTGCCCGTTTTGTCTTTTTAATCTTGATTCATATTCCGTTTTAACCGTCTGGTTCATACTGACATTCACAAACTCTTCTGTTTCGCTGTCAATCAATTGCATATCTTGTGAAAAAAACGGCCGCAGTTCTTCTGCACTTAATACTTGAAAAAACCAAATTTCTTGTTTTAATGATTGCAGCTTTTTGAACAGATCTCCCAACTCTTCGAGGGGTTCCATCCCATCACTAATGATGATGGCAAGCTGACTGTTTTTAACGAGAAAGGGAATTAGCTGTTCACAAAATCCATCCGTCCTTGACTTATCTTCGAGCTTCACAATTTCCTGAAAGACAGATTTTGCATATAGAGCACCTTTTCTTCTTATCGGCAATATCTTACGGCTTGAGACAGGGGAAAACAATAGCCTATCCCCACTGTTCAATACAATAAAGCTAAAATAGGCAGCAAGCTGTTTTGCCACATTCCATTTCCCAGGGAGAACACGCATCGAGGATGTGCAATCAAGATAAAGGGAAACCGAGATATCCTGTTCATCGAGAAACCGTTTAATATAATGCTTCTGTGTCCGGCCATAAATATTCCAATCAATCTGTCTCACATCATCCCCCGGCTGGTACAGGCGAAAATCGGAGAATTCAAGCGAAGAACCAAATGTACTCGCTTTTCTTTGTCCCTTCTGCATTCCCCTTCTTCGGCTTTTCACAAGCAGTTTCCGCCTTTGCAATTTACTTAAAAAGTGCTGTTGTCCATTCATTTCATACTCCCTATACCTGATGCGCTTAACTGATTTAAAACCTCAGTAATGATTGCATCCGCGGTGATTCCTGCTGCTTCTCCTTCGAAGTTCAGCAGGATACGGTGGCGCAATACCGGAAGAGCTGCCTGTTTTAAATCCCCTGTGGAAATATGATATCTTCCGTTCATAAGCGCACGTGCTTTAGCCATACTGATTAAGCTTTGCAGACCGCGGGGGCCGCTGCCATACTGGACATATTTTTGTACAGACTCAGGGGCTAAGCCTCCATCAGGATGTGTCGCAGAAATGATCTTGACTGCCAAATCAAGCAATTCCTCTGAAACGAGAATCCCTTTTGTTAAATCCTGCAGGACTAAGACATCCTCTTTTGCCGCTACCCTTGTTAATTGAATAGTATTTTTTCCTGTCGTACGAAGGACAATTTCCTTTAATTCTTCCTCTGAAGGATAGTGAACGAGAATTTTACAGAGAAAACGGTCCATTTGTGCCTCTGGCAGCGGGTAAGTACCTTCCATATCAATTGGATTCTGTGTCGCTAAAACAAAAAATGGGCTTGCCATCTCTTTTGTTTCTCCCATGATCGTTACTGTTTTCTCTCCCATCGCTTCAAGCAAAGCACTCTGCGTCTTTGGCGTGGCCCGGTTGATTTCGTCAGCAAGAACAATGTGGGAGAATAACGGTCCTTTATGGAAAACAAAATTCTGTCTTCCCTGTTCATCAGGCTGCAGCAGCATCGTTCCCGTGATATCGGACGGCATCAAGTCTGGTGTAAATTGAATACGGGAAAAACTTAAATCCAAACATTCTGCTATGGTCCGAATCAGCATGGTCTTTCCTAGTCCAGGAAGACCTTCTAACAGAACATGTCCGCCTGATAAAATACTCCAAAGGACGCCGTCAATAACCTCTTCCTGCCCGACAATAAAGGAGGAGATTTCCTCCTTTATCCTCGTAATCGTCTCTGCTGCCTGGAGGAATTGCTGCTCCATTTCTTGTGGCTTTATTTCTTTCATATAATCACTCTCCATTCGGATCGATAGTTGTAAAGTAGCTTTGCACGATTTTCTCCAAATTTTCCGGCAGCTGGTACCGGTCAGAGCTTTCCCGGTAAGATTTTTCATACTCTCCGAATACCTCTTCATAAGGGCGGATGGTTCCTTTCAAAATAGGTCCACTTCCTTCTGACTGCTCCACTGCCGTCCCTTCACCAAGCTGTCCGCCATCAATTTCTCTATTTTCCTTGCCGGCGGTTTTTTCCGGAATCGTCAAAAGCTCTCTTGAACCTTGACCAAGTCCTGCGCCGTTTCCGGTTCCGCTTCCTGACCCATTTCCTGTTCCAGCGCCATTTCCTGCTCCATTTCCGTTTGACTGATTAGAGCCTGCGGAAGCATTACTTTGAGAATTAGACGAGCTTCCTTCTCCATTCTCCTCACTGTTGTTTGCCTTTTTTTCTGAAGATTCGCTTCCATTTTGTGAAGAAAGTGCCAGTGATGACGGGGTTCCCGCCGCTGCTAACTGCTGCTGCAAGGCTTGCCCGCTGTTTTGTAAAGCAGTTTTGGCTGCGGCAAGATTTGTCAATGTTTCCGGTGATTGAAGTGCCTCTTCTATCGCTTTTACGATTTTCTCCAATTCTTCTTCTGACAGCTGTTGTTCCTGCCCTGTAAATGATTCCATGGCCTCTGTCTGTTTTTTCGAGAGGTTCTCCCATTGCTCATTCAACTTAGCCAATTCCTTTTCAATTTTTTCTAAATCCTTTTGCGCCAATAATTCAGCTAATTCGTTTATGCCGGATTCATTTAATGAATCCTGCCAGTCTTTTAATGCTTCTTGTTTTTCTTTTTCCTTCAGTTCCTTTAATTCCAGCTCTTTCATTTGTTTGACTAACTCCGTGAGAGCCTGTTCTGCTGTCTTGCTTTGTGCCACTTTCTCTTTTGCTTCTTCTAACCTCTTTTTTACATGCTCATCTTTTTCTTGCTTCACCTTCTCTTCCAGTTCTTTTTCTGCCTTGTTGACAAGTTTAATATCATTTTCTTTCTTTTTCGCTAGTTCACCGTTTTCATTAGGGATGATGAAAAGAAAGATACAACCTGCAAATAAGGAGGCACTCCACAAAAGCATCCTTTTATTCAAAATCTCTTTCTTTCGCTGCAGTACTTCCTCTTGTTTGCTTTTCATATGCTTAATAGCATCCTGCAGCTGTAATTTTTCCATCATGCCATCCTTTTCGATAAAATCATAAGCCGTCACGACTCTGTCATCGGCAACAAATTGATTATAAAGGTGTACCGCATCATAATTGTTTGGACGTTTCCTCCATATTCTAAAAAGCAGAAACCCAATGAGGGCAGCTGCTCCAATGATCATGTAATAGTGGAGGAAGGGAATGATGATGATCCGCGACAACAGGAGAATCCCTGCCAGCAATAAACCAAGGAAAACAAGATACAGCTGGAACTCACGAAGAATCAGAGCAGTCCACAGCTGTTTTCGCACTAGTTTCAATAAATGCAGGAAAGACTCTTTATTTTCCACAAGCAACACCTGCTATCTTTTCATATTTGGCCGAAGCTTCTTAATACTACAAAGTAAAGCTGCTACAAAAAGAATCGTATAGGAGATTAAAAAAGCTCCCCAAAGCGGAAATTCAATTCCAGTTAATCTGCTGAATTCTCCCATATAATCCGGCTGCAATAAAGTGAATAAAACAATTGGCGGATTCAGCATGGCTGTAAAATAGGGAGCCGGATTGACTACAGGTGTATTTCCTGCCATTCCCTGTGTATAGGATAATAAAATTAATGTAATAAACGCTGTCCCTCCGGCGAGAAATAAAGTTACACCATACGTAGTCACAATGGACACGATGGTTTTCCGGATTAAGGTTGAAAAAAGCACCCCGACTGCTCCATAGACGATAATGGTAAACATGTACAACACAAGATTTTGCAGCACCTGCCCCGGAGAAATACCGCCATATAAAAATACGATACTGTACAGCGGCAGACTGGCAATAATTAGAAGCAATAAATAGGAAACAGATGAAATTAGCTTAGCTATAATAATACTGGTTGATGACTGGGTCGTCGTTAACAGAATGTTGAGCGTCTGTCTTTCCCTTTCACTGCTAATTATTCCCGCAGTCAGCCCGGGAGTAATAAACAAAATTAAAGCCAGCTGCATAAAGGACATCATAATAAACAATTCACGGCTTTGGTTTGGTTTGAAAAACCCTTGCATACTCGTCAGCGATTGAATAAAAATAAAACCAACGATAATCAGCGCGAGGGCCAGCAGATAAAACAGCAGCCCAAGAAAGCCTTTCGGTGAGCGAAATCGCAGCATGAATTCTTTATTAAGGACAGGATTCATCATCATATGTTTCATGTTTGATCAGCCTCCTTTGTAATCTCCATAAACACGTCCTCTAAATCCGTTTCAACTTCTGAAAAACTGATAATCGGTAAATCATGAAGCATTGCTTTTTTCAGCAGTATTCTTTGTTCTTCTTTTGTTCCTTTATAGATAAATTGCAGTGTCACTCGATCCTCTAAAACCTTTAATTCCAGCACTTTCGGATCATCTTCAAAAAATGCTAGACTCTTTTCTACATCCTCGTATATTTTAACGGTGAGTAATTTTTCTCCCATAAGGCGCTCTTGTATTTCATGAACTGCTCCAGTGGCTACCAGCTTGCCTCCGTCAATGATCCCAATCGAGTCACACATTTCCGCAAGTTCAGGTAAAATGTGGGAGGAAATCAAGATTGTTTTTCCCATTGCCTTCAGTTCTTTTAAAATCTCCCGCATTTCCACACGTGCCCGTGGATCTAATCCTGATGCAGGCTCGTCGAGAATTAAGACTTCCGGGTCATGAATCAAGCAGCGGGCAAGACATAATCTCTGCTTCATCCCTCTGGAAAGAACATCAACATAGTCATCCTTTTTATGCGATAGGTTAACAAGCTCAAGCAGCTGCGGAATCAATTGCTCTCTTTCCTTTACTGGAATCCCGTAGCTAGCACCATAGAAATGTAAGTATTCTACCGCCCGCAATTGATCATAAACACCAAAGAAATCTGGCATATAGCCAATCTGTCTGCGCACCATTTTTGGTTCACGAGCTATTGAGTAGCCGTTGATAGTTGCTGTACCAGATGTTGGAGCTAACAAGGTTGCCAAAATGGAGAAGGTTGTAGACTTCCCGGCCCCATTTTGACCAACAAAGCCAAATACTGTACCCTTTTCAATATGCAAATTTAATGAGTCCAGCGCTGTAAATTTACCATATCGCTTGGTTAAATTCTGAATCTCAATCATGGCAGGACCTCCCCTTTTATCGTGATGTCCGGCAATATGACAAATGGATCGCCGCCATTGCTTGGTTTAGTAATCTGGAGCATGATTTTCCCGTCCTCTGCCAAAAACTCTTCTGCATGCTCAGCTGTGATTTTTAAGGACGTTTTTTCAATCGGGACATACTCTTCTTTTTGAAAATTATACAACGAAAATCTTGCCTGGCTTCCCTTTGTCCTGATTGAGATTTCTTTCAGGAGAACAGGCTTGACAGCTGCTGCTTTCGGTAATTCTAATACATACTCATACTGGCCATCTTCAAGCAGGATTTCACCTGCAACAGGTGGTTTATCAATAATTAGACCATTGATTACGTTAAAACTGCTTACTAATCCGTCCTGTGTCAGCGTAAACTCCCCTGTTAGGTTCACTTCCGCTTCAAACGGTTCAACAATGAGATTGGCGTGATGTTTCTTTTCTTTTTCCCCTGCCATATCAAGAGCCATGACCTCATCGTTTGTGAATCCCGCTAGTACCGGGAGACTCTCTGCATTCATCGCTTCACTTAAAAAGGTGCCTGCTGAATATTCCAACCGCTCTCTCTTCACATCTTCAATGTCTGCCTTACTGCCTGGCATAGAGTATCCCTGCATATTCAAAGCAAATGGCGGTGAGAGAATACTTTGTTTCACCTTTTCGTCGACTTGCAGCACTTCCCCTTTCTTTAACGGCCCAAGACTGAGCTTTTCCCTCCCGCTCCAAATCACGATATCACTGAAATCATAGGAATATTCATTCTGGATGGTTCCTTTCAGTACATTGTTTTCAACCGTCAAATCCGTTTGAAATCTGCCGTCTGTTTCTTTTTTTGCATCACCGTAAAGGGTCCGAGAAGACCAGTACTCTACATCCTTAAACACAATGTCATATTGCTTCCGTTTTTCTTCGATCACTCCTTCAGCAGAGGGCATGGACGACATCGTATTTGTGCTTGGCATCGCTTTAAATTGGTCTTTCGGAATTTGCAGCGAATAGGTGCCGCTTTTATTTGAGAGTAAGGTAGCAGCTTGATATCCTGCTAAATGGCCTTCTTGATTGACATAGATCCCCATCTGATTCAACTGCGGATGTGCGATCCTATCTTTCGCACCAATTCCGAAGATCGCGGCAGACATGATGATACTGAGTGAAGGAATCATCCACCAAGCATGCTCACGCTTGTCTAATTTTTTCAAGATAAAGTACAAAACAGGCACTAGGATGATGAAATATCCCAACAACAATCCAACTAGCTGCCAAATAGAAAATTGCGACGCAGGGAAATATTCATTTATTTCTGCAAATTCATAATATAGAGCACCATATATATCCGATCCATATGGACCCGTCCCTAACATTGACTTATCGGCCGTTTGCAGCAACACTTCATTAAACCATTCTCCATACCCTTTCCACGAGGAAAATGGCTCATCCCCAAGAGAAAATCCGGTTTGCATGACGGAACCGATTCCGAAGTTTTGTTTCACAACGGTCGGTATACCGCCGCTCTCTGAGACAACTTCAGCATCATTGTTCAAACTACCAGTAAATACGGTTAATTCATTAAAAGCAGGCACCTCTCTATTGCTTCCCTTTAGAAACCCTGAGTCAACCTGCGTTTGAGCATCAATATTTAATGGCAGCAATTCTGATAGCTTTCCGAATGACTGAGCTGTATGAGAAGAGCCCCCGGCAATGAAGACACCACCATTATTTACCCACGTCCGGATCGCTTCCTGCTGATTATCACTAAGTTTGGTCATGACGTAATTATCGACAAGGAGGTAATCGATCATTTCCAGCCCGAGAGCCTGTTGTGATATTTGCTCGCTTTGCAATTCCACTATCTCAATCGGATGATTATTCATAGTAGAAAGTGATTTTATTTCCTTTAATCTGTCAATATTTTCACTTAAGATTCCAAGCACTTGTTTATCAAACTCAATATACTTTAACGGCAGCGTTTTATTGCCAGTAAAGTTTACTTTTTTGCCATCCTTCCAATCCCCACGGTACAGATGAACAGTTGAGCGATTTTGATACTGCGCCGGATGATCCTGTGTCATCCCCGGAATAGAAACAAGATAAGTTTTTGTACTATTTTCCGGGAGTTCTAGATCAACTGCGAGGGTTCCTCCCGTATTATGGGAAGGATAATAATCAATCAATAAATCACCACTGAATGCTGAACCAGTGTTATCTACTGTAATTTGCAACGGAAAACCCTTTCCTGTTTTTATTTTTCCGCCTACACCTGCTTCCAGCTTCACTTTGATTCCACTTGTTTCGGCCAATACTGGCTTTGCAACAATAGACAACGCAAAAAGCAATAAGATAAAAACAATGATTCCTTTTATGTATTTGCGCAACATCTGATTCCCCCTTGCTATGTAATAAATATACTTTTATTCTATTCTCTATATATAGACGGTTTAACTGACCTTTCTCCCTTCATTATTTAACAAAGTTTTTTAAAAAGTATATTTTTTCCATAATTACACACTTTGCCCGTTATGAAAAGGAACAAAAGGCTGACAGTATTGTCAGCCTTTTGAATATTTCCTTATTCTTCTTTTTCAATCATATCGGCAAATAAGCCATATACATATTTTTCTGCGTCAAAGGATTGCAGATCATCCATTTTTTCACCAAGCCCGACAAATTTGACAGGGATATGAAGTTCATTTCGGATAGCAAGAACAATTCCTCCCTTTGCCGTTCCGTCAAGCTTCGTCAAAACAATTCCGCTGACATCTGTAGCTTCTTTAAATGTTTTCGCCACCTGGTATTTCTCTTTCAATGACCCGCTTGACCTTCTCAAGCTCTTTCATTAAGTTTACTTTATTTTGTAAACGTCCTGCCGTATCACATAATAGAATATCTGCTTTACGGGATTTAGCTGCTTGAACGGCGTCGAACATGACCGCTGCCGGATCAGAGCCCGCAGCCTGTTTAATGACTTCAACGCCTACTCTTTCGCCCCACACTTCCAACTGCTCGATAGCACCTGCTCTAAATGTATCCCCTGCAGCCATTAAAACCTTCTTGCCTTCTGATTTAAATTGATGGGCTAGTTTGCCAATGGTAGTCGTTTTTCCGACACCATTCACACCGACAAATAAAATAACCGTTAAGTCATTTTCCTGAATATTTAAATTGGATGACTGTTCTTCGCCGCCCTCATAAATTTCAACCAGTTTTTCTGAAATAACACTTTGTACTTGAGCAGGATCCTGGATATTTCTGCGCTTTACTTCGATTTTTAACTCGTCAATTAACGTCATAACCGTGTCGAATCCAACGTCTGCCTGGATTAAAATCTCTTCAAGTTCTTCGAAAAACTCTTCATCGACTTTGCGATAACGAGAAACCAGATCATTCACTCTGCTTGAAAAGCTGTCCCTCGTTTTCGTTAATCCTTCTCTGAACTTCTCCGTTACAGTATCTGTCTGCTTCGTAATTTTCTCTTTTATTTTTTTAAAAAAGCTCATTATTTCACTTCCTTAATAGAATATAAAACAATCAACTATTCCCAACAAATTCATTTGTTTCCTCAAGGCGGACAGAGACAAGCTTGGAGACACCAGATTCTTGCATCGTAACCCCATATAAAACATCTGCTTCCTCCATCGTCCCTTTTCTGTGTGTAATGACAATGAATTGAGATTCGCTGCTATATCTTTTTAAATATTGACTGAAACGATAGACATTTGCTTCATCAAGGGCGGCTTCTAC
>CALGSR010000169.1 GCA_937902115.1 uncultured Bacillus sp.
CTGCACAGCGAATACATTGAAGGACAGGCTGGAATTCAGTACCAAGAATATCTGAACGGCCATTATCTAAAATGACTAAATGGAATTCCTCCGGACCGTCAACATCGCCTTCTTGACGAGGACCTGTTAAATTTGTAATATAACTGGTTAATTTCTGACCTACAGCACTTCTTGTCAGCATCCCTACCAAAACTTCCATATCCTCAAAGGTGGGAACAATCCGTTCCATTCCCATGCAGACAACAAGGGTATTTGGCAGATCGGCAACTAGGTCTGCGTTTCCTTCATTTGTAACCAGTGTGGTAGAACCACTTTCGGCAACAGCAAAGTTACAGCCAATAACGCCGACATCCGCTTCCAAGAACTTTTGCCGCAGGATTTGACGGGCACATAGAGCCAATTCTTCAGGCTTCGATGTACCTTTGTAATCGAGCTTTTTCTCAAAAACTTCCCGCATTTGTTCTTTATTTTTATGCAAAGTCGGAACAACGATATGAGAAGGTGGATCATAATCATCTAATTGTAAAATAAACTCTCCTAAGTCACTTTCAACAACTTCGCAGCCTTCCTCTTCCAGGATATGATTTAAACCAATTTCCTCGGTTACCATCGACTTCGCTTTAATAATCTTTTTTGCGTTCTTCTTTTTCACTACACCTTTGATATAATCTGTTGCCTCTTTATCTGTTTTAGCAAAGAAAACATGACCGCCTAATTTAGATACGTTTTCGGTGAATTGGTATAAATAATAATCTAAATTTTCCAGGACATGCTGACGAATTTCTTCCCCATGGTTACGCCATTCTTCCCAGTTCCCTAATTCTTCTGTTACTTGCTTCTTTCTTCCATTAATGGTGTCTGTAGCACTTGCTACAGCTCCTCTCATAAAGGAATCCTTCACTTCTTCTCCAACCCGAACTTTAAACTTTTCTGCAGCATATTTCGTTTTAATTGCCATCTTTACTTCCTCCCTTCTACTGTGTTAACGGCTATTTAAAATTTGTGCAATATGCATGACTTTAACCGGTACCCCAACTCTTTCCATGCGTCCTTTAATATTCATTAAGCAGGCATAGTCTGCTCCAGTTAAAACTTCAGCACCTGTTTCTTTCACATGTTCAACCTTTTCATCAACAATCTTTTCCGATATTTGGCCCATTTTAACGGAGAATGTTCCGCCAAAGCCACAGCACTGATCTTTTCCAGGAAGCTCTGTGAATTCTAAACCTTTTACCTTGCTCAACAATGTTAAAGGTGCTTCTTTTACACCTAGTAATCTTGTCATATGACAGGAAGGATGATAAGTGACCTTTCCCTTAAAGCTTGCGCCAACATCTTCAATTCCTAAAACCTCGACAATAAATTGCGTTAATTCATAGGATTTTTCCGCAAAAGCTTTCGCCTTCGGTCCATACACAGGATCATCCTTGAAGATATGCGGGTATTCATGAAGCATATAAATACAAGAACCGGAAGGACTGACAACATATTCGAAATCTTGGAATGTATCAATCATTTTTTTCATCGCAGGTTTTGTCTCGTCTAAATACCCGCTGTTAAATGTCGCCTGTCCGCAGCATATTTGTCCCTCTGGATAATCTATTTCGCAGCCCAAACGTTCTAATAATTCGACTGTTGCGATACCAATATCCGCCTTCATCACATCGACAAGGCATGTTCCAAATAAAGATACTTTCAAATCTTTCAACCCTCTTTCGAATTATGATTCGTTTATCTTTATCTTTTTCTGAATAAAGATAATCATTCATTAATACTAACTTTATTACCACTTCTATAGACTAGTCAACTGGTCACCTGATGACTAGATTTTATGATGTTCTGTAAATTAACTATCATGCATTTATACATATACACTTAATTTAATTAGATTTCAAGAAAAATTATAGAATTAATAAAAGGCCTCCTTTAAAAGAAGCCTTAATCCGTCAAGGAGGAACTTTCATCAAAATATTTATTAATCACTATTTCAACATTTTCAAGGTGAGTAAACATTGCTTGTCTAGCCTCTTCTTCATCTTGATTTTTAATCGCCTCAAAGACAGTAAGATGTTCTTCATACAGCCTTTCAACTGTTGTCTGCTTTGAAAATAGCCAAATCCTTCTAGTCTCTTTCATTGTGTGTTGCATTAATTCCGAAACATCTGATAATAATTTTGATAACATTGTATTTTGAGTCGCGTTCGATATCGCAAGGTGGAATTTCAGATCGGCTTTTTCACCTAACTCCTTATTCTTTGTAGCTATTTTCATTTCTTCTAAAGCTATTCCCATGCTTTTCAAATCTTCGGAATTTCGATTAGCCGCTGCTAAGGCAGCTGCCCCGGTTTCAATAATTTTTCTGACTTCAAGCAGATTCATAACATCAATCTTATTCATTAACATGGAAGTTGATAAAGGGAATTTCATTTCATTTACATCAAATTGTCTTACGTAAGTACCTTCTCCCTGACGCATTTCAATCAACCCCATCGCTTTCAAAGCAGACAGTGCCTCTCGAATTGCTGACCTGCCCACTTGAAAGTTTTCTGCCAATTGCTGCACTGAATCAAGCTTATCACCCGGCTTTAACACACCGCTGCGAATCCCTTCATGTAAGGCTTCCGCAACCTCTTCATAGATTTTCTTCGGTTTAATTTTTTTATATTTCAACAGATGTCCTCTCCTTATGCCTATAATACCATTGTTAACAGAATTATACCGATATTTTAATAAATTTAACAATATAAATTCAAAAATATTTCACAAATGTATTGTGTTTTAAAATGTTCACATATATAATTTATTCAGAAGGTCACCATGTCATCTGATGACCTGGTGCTACTAAACCTAAGATGACGCGATCTTCAAGTTATTATTTATCTATTAATGTAAACGCTTGCTATTATAAGGTGAGGAGTGGTAAAAACATTTCATTTTCGCAGTATAACATCTTTTTTTTTGCATTATATGTTGTATAACCATTTTTTAGGAGGCACTGCGTATAAAGCGTAATGCTTGAAAAACTTATTACTATATTGTGGCGCAAATAAATAGTTTAATTGCGCTGTTTATTGTAAGAATGGAGGGTTTATGTTGACTTTTACACAAAACTTTAGCGTTGTTGGAGGAAGCCTAGGATTAACAGCCCTTGTGGCGCTTATTCCAATTCTATATTTTTTCTGGGCCCTAGCTATTAAACGGATGAAAGGGCATGTGGCGGGAATAACAACTTTTGTGCTTGCTTTTTTACTAGCTGTTATCTTTTTCAAAATGCCTGTTTCAACTGCCGCCATGTCGGGAGTTCAAGGTGCAGTATACGGGCTTCTGCCAATCGGCTGGATCATAATCACTTCAGTCTTTCTTTATAAGCTTACCGTCAAAAGTGGACAATTTGATATTATTCGAAATTCTATTCAATCCATTACAGAAGATAGACGTCTTCAGGCTCTTTTAATAGCATTTTCCTTCGGCGCTTTCTTGGAGGGGGCAGCAGGATTCGGTGCTCCAGTTGCTATTTCAGCGGCATTACTCGTGGGATTAGGATTCAAACCACTTTATGCTGCGGGTATCTGTTTATTAGCAAACACAGCACCAGTAGCGTTTGGTGCCATCGGGATTCCAATAACCGCCATGGAAGGCCCTACTGGAATACCTGCCATGGAAATTTCAAAGATGGTAGGACGTCAACTTCCGTTCCTTTCAGTCTTTATCCCGTTATACCTTGTCATAATTATGGCTGGATTTAAACGAGCTAAAGAGGTATTACCAGCAATTGCTGTTTCAGGAATACTATTCGCCGGAACACAATTCCTGACTTCAAACTATCTCGGACCAGAATTACCCGATATCTTATCGGCACTAGTATCGCTATTTGGTCTTATTATCTTCTTAAAGTTTTGGAAGCCAAAAAGCATTTGGCGCTTTAAAGATGAGGTTGAAATTGCCGCCACAGCTGAAGCTGTAAAAAATGATAACCAAAAAGTTCATTATTCACCTGGTGAAGTATTTAAAGCGTGGTCTCCGTTCCTTGTTTTAACAGCTTTTATCTCATTATGGGGAATACCAACGCTAAAATCAGCATTACTTGGGAATTATGAAGGAGGTAATGTTCTTCTTCAGGGGATTAATTCAATCGGAAATGCCCTGACATTTGCGCCTGAAGTTCCATTCCTTCATAATCAAATCTTAAACGCTGCCGGGGAGCCAATTGCTACATTTTTCAAACTTGAACTACTTGGTGCCGCAGGAACAGCGATTCTAATAGCGGCTCTGATTACTAAATGGTTAAGTGGTCTATCTTGGAAGCAATGGGGAGCTACTTTTATTGAAACATTAAATGAGTTTAAGTTTCCAATTATTACAATCTGCTCTGTTGTAGCATATGCCTATGTTGCTAACGCTTCAGGTATGACTCTTTCTCTTGGTATGATTGTTGCAAAAACAGGTGCTTTATTCCCATTCTTCTCACCATTCCTTGGCTGGATCGGTGTGTTCATTACAGGTTCAGATACATCTGCCAACATTTTGTTTGCCGGCTTGCAAAAAGTAACGGCTTTAGAAGTCGGTATGGATCCACTGCTTGCGGTTGCCGCCAACTCATCCGGTGGTGTTACAGGTAAAATGATTTCACCACAGTCTATTGCTGTTGCTTGTGCCGCAGTTGGACTAGCTGGCAAAGAATCAGATTTACTGCGTTTCACTTTAAAACACAGTATCTTCCTAATTATAATCATCGGTATCCTTACTTACCTACAAAGTAATGTTCTATCTTGGATGATTCCATAATAGAAAAACCCTTCCTTTTCGGAAGGGTTTTTTCATTGCTTTCCTAAATGTATTTCGTTTTTTTTCTTCTATAATATACAATACAGAAGAGAACGTTTTAATTATATTGAAGGAGTATTGTTCGAATGAAAATTATATGTACCTCAATTAATGCAAAGTATATCCACACCAATTTAGCCATTCGCTATTTAAAAGCGTATGCCCAACCGGAATATGATATTGAATTAACGGAATATACGATTAAAGATCCAATTATGAATATTGTTACGGACCTCTATCGCAAGAAACCCGATGTCATCGGTTTCAGCTGCTATATTTGGAATATGGAAGAAACGATTAAAGTGATTCAATTACTTAAAAAAATCTCTCCAAATATAACAATTGTCCTCGGTGGACCAGAGGTTTCCTATGATGCACGAGAATGGATGGAAAAAGTAGAGGCCATTGACGTTATTGTCATCGGTGAAGGAGAAGAAACTTTCAAGCGATTGCTGCAAGAGTTGAAAGGTGAAAAAGATTTTGCTGGGATTGGTGGAATTTGTTACCGACAAAACACTGGGAAACTGCAGATGAGTCCGCAAATAAACAAATTAGATTTACGTACGATTCCCTCCCCTTTTCGCTTTGAAGAAGATATTTCTTCCTTAACTAAACGTATTGTTTATCTTGAGACAAGCCGTGGCTGCCCCTTTAATTGCCAATTTTGTTTATCCTCAATTGAAATTGGTGTTCGTTATTTTGATCGGGAATATATCAAGGAAGAAATCCGCTATTTAATGAAGAATGGTGCCAAAACTTTTAAATTTCTCGATCGTACGTTTAATATAAGTAGAAGCTATGCCATGGATATTTTCCAATTTTTAATTGATGAACATCTGCCGGGAACGGTATTTCAATTTGAAATAACAGCAGACATCATGCGCCCGGAAGTCATTGAGTTTTTAAATAAAGAAGCACCTCCAGGTTTGTTTCGCTTTGAAATTGGTGTTCAATCCACAAATGATTATACAAATGAGCTCGTAAAAAGGAAGCAAAATTTTGAGAAATTAACACGTACAGTTACAATGGTTAAAAACGGTGGCAAGGTTGACCAGCATCTTGACTTAATCGCAGGTCTGCCTGAAGAAGACTATCATTCTTTCCGCAAAACATTTAACGATGTGTTTGAGATGCGCCCAGAGGAATTACAGCTCGGCTTCCTGAAAATGCTCCGCGGAACGGGACTGCGCAGGCAGGCTGATGAATACCAATATATATATATGGACTATGCTCCTTATGAAATATTAAGCAACAGAGTACTGCCATTTGATGATGTAATCCGCATTAAGCAAGTAGAGGATGTATTGGAAAAGTATTGGAATGCCCACCGAATGGATCATTCGATTGAATATATCGTCACAAATCTCTTCCCTTCAGCCTTTGATTTCTTTCAGGACTTCGGCAGCTATTGGGAAAATCGAGGCTGGTCCCGAATCGGACATCAATTGGAGGATTTATTTAAACGTCTCGATGAATTTTTAACTGGCTGTCATGTGACAGACATCGAAGTCATTCATGATTTGATGAAGTATGATTATCTTTCCCGGCATAAGTATAAGCCAAGAAAGCCGTGGTGGGAACAAACTTTATCGAAACAGGAACGTTCAACTTACTATCAGTCCATCTTGGAGAATCCCAGCTTATTAAATGGGATTGAACTTGATGAAAAAGATTTATTTAAGCATACTTTAATTGAACCTGTATCATTTGATATCCATCAATATTTACTAAATGGAAATCTGATAAAAAAACCGATGCTTCTCTTCGTTTATTTTAATCCACTTGCGGAAAAACCCGTTCTGTTAACACTCGAATTGAATGCAAATGAGTAATTAGAAAACATTAGAAGCCGGTTCATCAAGTTTGTTCTTGAACCGGCTTCTTTTTTATTTATTTCTTTTTCGTATCTTTTTTCTGATTCATAAAAGGGATTTCATATTGTTTTGCGGCATTAAGATCGCCAAATTCCACTCCAAATTCAACATTGGCATTTTCCTTATTTTTCGAAGTTTTCCTTTTCAATTTTTAGCTTCTTCCTTTCTTTCCCTGTTTCGAATTCCGATTTGCCCCTTTTATTTGGTTCTCCCCATTACTAAATTCAGCTGAAAATTCTGCTTCCTGAAGATTCTTCTTTGGTGTCTTAGTGAGTTTTTCTGCTGCATTAAATTCTGCCTTTCGTTTTGCCACAAGAATCTACCCCCTCTGATTGCTTTAATATAGCCTTATCTTTTACTACTTGGAGGGTTTCATACAAAAAACGAGCTTCCTTTTTTTACAGTTCATAAATATCCTTATCTGTTGAAAAAATAAATTAAAAAGGAATGATGTTTATGAAAAAAAAAGTAAAAAAAGCAATTGATATTGATCAGACATTACCGCATCAAATAAATGCTCCAAGCTTTAAAAACACATCTATTCAAATGCAGCCGCCATTTGTTAACTCATTTGGAATTACCATTGGAGACAGCTTATATGCATCTGAGGAATCCCCCTTAGAAAATTGGAGTAAAGATACGGACCCTTCAATCATGGCCGGAGATGA
>CALGSR010000170.1 GCA_937902115.1 uncultured Bacillus sp.
TTTTTTCTGTTTATTTTGGTGCGTACTTGTTGGAAGGGCGCACTGTTTCACGTGCGCCCGGCTGTCAGGTAAGGCCTGACAGCCTTTTTTGGTTAGGTGGCTCCTTATCTGATTTAGTACGATGAGTTTGTTTGTATGGTCATTGGGGTTAAGGATGGATTCTGTTTGTTGAGTTTTTTTCTGTTTATTTTGGTGCGTACTTGTTGGAAGGGCGCACTGTTTCACGTGCCCCTGGGAGCCGTTTCAATATACCGGCTCCTTTTTTGTTGTTCTGTTAGAGGTCTGCGGGTGTGTAGCCTTGTTGTTGTAGTTCGGTGTAGAGGGTTTTTAGGCGTAGGTTTCCTTCACCGATGATTTTGTTGTTGATGGTGATGACTGGGTAGAATAGGTCTTCGTCGATGACTTTTTGGGCGAATTTTTGTTTTTCCGGGTCTTGTGGCGGCTGGAAGATGTCTATATATGTGAATGTAAAAGGCTGATTGGGAAACTTGCGTGTTACTGCAGCTTCGATCCATTCGTATGTATCTTTTGATGAGGGCAGATTGACACAGCTGGCACAGATTTGTTCTGCTCCGTATATGATAATTTCAACAATTTCCCGCTCCATAATATACACCTCACAATTTTGTTTATCATGCTAGATTAGCTGTATTCTAACATATTGCTAGAATCTCCGAAAACAAACCGACCTATCCTAGGGGCAGCAAAAAGCGTACCTGAAACAGCACGCCCCTCACTAAAAAATAAATGGGACAGAGAACCCGTCCCCCTGTCCCATTTCTGCTGAATAAAGTTAAAATACTTGTTCTACTTCTACGATTCCAGGAACTTCTTCAATAAGTGCGCGTTCGATTCCTGCTTTTAATGTGATAGTTGAACTCGGGCAACTGCCGCATGCACCTAGTAGGCGTAATTTTACAATACCTTCCTCTACATCTACAAGCTCACAATCTCCTCCGTCACGAAGAAGGAATGGGCGTAATTTATCTAATACTTCTTGGACTTGCCCAGTTAAGTTTTGTTCTTCTGCCATTTATATCGTCTCCTTTCTATACATTATTATAATCACAATCAATAAAAAAAGCTATAAATGAGAATGAAAATCCATTAAGTGGGGCGTACTGTTTCACGTACGCCCGGCTGTCAGGTAAGGCCTGACAGCCTTTTTTGGAGAGATGGATCCAGATTTTGTTTAGATGCGGGATTTCGTTTGTAATTGCTATGTTGTTAAGTACCGGATGGATTATCATGAAAAAAAGACCGGCGCAATGCCAGTCTTTTTTTCTACGCGATGACTGCAAATCGATTTTTAGATTTAAACTAAACCGCAGTATTTTTTTTTACCAATACTTGGCTTCCCTCTTTATCAATGTTGAGGATGTGGTAGTCCATGTCCGGAAGCACAGCTTTAAGTCCATCGACAACCGATTGTGCCTTGCCAGGCTTGACTAAACATAGAATCGTTGGACCGGCTCCGCTTAGAGCCACCCCATATGCACCGTACTGCGGCGCCTTTTCTTCGATGATATCCATATGCGGAACAAGCTGACGGCGATATGGCTGATGATAGCGGTCGGCCTTCATCATTTTGCCTGCAAGCTCATAGTTCCCGCTCAAAAGAGAAGCAACTAAGACATTGGCGACTGCACCGGCAGTAACAGATTCCTTGAAGGAGGTACTTTCCGGTAATACTCCCCTCGATTTTTTTGTTAACAGCTCTTCCGTTGGCACAACAGCGACAACATCGACATCTAGATCATGGAATGAGACAACATCGACGGATTCTCCCTGTTGGCAGCCGACTAATAGACCGCCATAAAGGGAAGGTCCAACATTATCAGGATGTCCTTCAACTTCAGCTGCTATTTCAAGCTTTTCCTGTTTCGTTAACTGCAGCTCTCCGAGTGAATCAGCAAGTTCAATCCCGGCAACAATGGCTGTTGCACTTGATCCGAGTCCGCGAGCGAGCGGTATTTCACTGTTCACCTTCACTTGTGCGGGAGGAAGCACCTTATTATATTTTTCAGCCGTCTTGAATGCCATTTGAATAATGAAATTGCTCTCATCACTTGGGAACACAGCCATTTCTTCCGTTAACGGGATAACCTCCCATTTGTCTGCTTTCTCTACTTCAAGCGTTAAATAAAGGTTAAGGGCCATTCCTACCGAGTCGAATCCCGGTCCTAAATTAGCCGTACTGGCCGGAACCTTTATGATCAGCATGTCACCATCGGTCACACTTTAACACTCCTTTACCATATTCAGCAGCCTTTTTATCAATAATTTATTCTATTTAAAAAGTCCTGCTTTATCTATTTCTATTTATATTGAGTTACTCGTAAGGATGAGCATGTTTATTATCCTTTATTTGCTTGTACTGCTTTCAACACGATAAAAGCTTTTAATATCTTTTACGGCTTGCAAATCCCTTAATCTAACTAAAATATCTTCAAAGTCTTTTTTCGAAGCATGGTGTGTAACAAGTACGACCTCCGCCACTTCTCTTTTCTTAATTGGAAGCTGGAGGATTTTTTCAAAGCTGATGTTATGTTCCGCAAAAAGGGATGTGATTTCTGCGAAAACGCCGGTTGCATCGGAAACTCGTAATCTAAGAAAGTATTTGGAAAAAATCTCATCTCTACATTTCATGTTTTTCGGATACTGTGGACTAATAGCACTCTTTCCATTGACGCCCAAACGCATATTCTTCATTACGACAACTAAATCAGATACGATGGAAGTGGCAGTTGGCAGACTTCCTGCACCGGGACCGTAAAACATCGTTTCCCCAACCGCGTCGCCACGGACAAATACAGCATTATATTCATTTTGAACAGAAGCAAGCGGATGTGTATTAGAGAGGAATGTCGGCTGAACACTTACTTCAACTTTCCCGTCATTCTCCTGTGCGATTCCAATCAGCTTCATTGTGTAGCCAAGCTGACGGCCATATTGCAAATCTTCCTCTGTAATCCCTGTAATTCCCTGAACCGAAACATCGTCTAAATCAATTCTCATTGAAAAACCAAGTGTAGCGAGGATCGTCATTTTCCGTGCTGCATCCAATCCTTCAACGTCAGATGTCGGGTCTGCTTCAGCAAAGCCTAACTCCTGCGCTTCCTTTAGCACAGCCTCATAGGATGCACCGTCCTGGCTCATTTTTGTAAGAATAAAGTTTGTTGTTCCATTCACAATTCCCATCATTTTATTAATTCGATCGGATGCAAGCCCATCTACGATCGTACGAATAATTGGAATTCCTCCGGCAACACTCGCTTCAAAGAACAAATCACAGCCATTTTCAGCAGCAACAGTCAAAAGTTCAGAACCATGAACGGCCATTAAATCTTTATTCGCTGTTACGACATGCTTTTTATTTTTCAACGCTTGAAGCAAGAGTTTTTTCGTTTGTTCAATGCCGCCCATTACCTCAACGACTACATCAATTTCCGGATCAAATATAACATCATTTACATCTGTCGTTAATACGGAAGGATCTACTTCTATTGCACGTTCTTTATCTAAACTCTTAACTAATATTTTTTTCACTTTTATAGGACAACCTACTTGATACATCAACTTTTCCTGATGGTCTTCAATGATTTGAACAACACCGGAACCAACTGTACCGAGGCCTAATAAACCGACTGAGATTTCGTTCATTTTCATTTTCCCCCCTGAAACTGTTTCCTTTAAATGTACAAATGTTTGTGTATAGTAGACATTATAGTTGTATTATTTCAGTTTTACAAGGGACAATTAGAGAAGAAACGTCTTGAAAACGATTAATTCCATATATATCCTATGTACAATTTTATCAAGGTTTACTTGTTTTGGTCAGCAGTTATTTTCCAATCCTTATTGACTAAGGTTTTCGGCTCTTTTCCAGATAACACGAAATCAATATTTTCACAGCAAAGCTGTATCATCCCTTCCCTCGTTTCTTTGCTTGAACTGCCAATATGCGGCAGTGCCGTTACATTTGCGAGCTTTAATAAAGGATGGTCTGCTCCAATCGGCTCCCTTTCAAACACATCTAAACCGGCCCCGGCAATCTCTCCTTCTACAAGCGCTTCATATAAACCATTCTCATCAACAACCGAGCCTCTTGAAGCATTGATAAACACAGCAGAACTTTTCATCCTTTTGAAAACATCCTTCGTAAAAAGATGATGTGTTTCCTCAGTTAATGGAGTTAAACAAACAATAAAATCCGCTCGTTCGATCAGTTCGTCAAAGGTACAATATTGTGCCCCCAGTTCTGCCTCAGCCTCTGGTTTGCGGCTCCGATTATGATAAAGTATTTCCATTTCAAATCCCGTTGCCCGTTTCGCTACCGTTTGGCCGATATTTCCCATACCGACAATCCCGATCGTTTTATGATGTATATCCTGTCCCGCGAGCAAGAGCGGGCTCCAGCTTTTCCACTTTCCCTCTTTGATGAACTGGGCTGCTTCTGTCATTCTTCGTGCTGCGGCCAGCAAAAGGGCAAAGGTTAGATCAGCTGTAGTATCCGTTAAAACATCCGGTGTATTACATATCGCAATATTCCGTCTTGCTGCTGCTTCTACATCAATATTGTCAAAGCCAACAGCTAAATTGGCGATCACCTGCAAATGTTCGCCCTTCGTGAGGACCTCTTCATTAATAGGATCCGATACCATTGTCAAAAGCGCATCAGCCTGTGCCGCTTCCTCCAGCAGTTTTTCATAAGGAACCGAAATATCATCATATTCCCACATTTGAACATTATATTTCTCCCGCAGTCCCAAAACGGCTTCTTCAGGAAGCTTTCTTGTAATATATATGTATGGTTTCATGTTTTCCCCTCCTATTTCTTCAACCTTTATTATACTGCCAACTGGGCGAGTTTCCTATGTATAAAAGAAAGCAGAAGGCAGCGAGACATATTAAGAACGTAATGAAACACAAAGCTGCCCTTCTAGTGAGGACAGCTCTCTGCTCAACTATAGCCATTCGATTTTAGGAATCTGCAATTGACGGACGGGTATTTCGACAAGCTGGAAAAAATCTTTAAGGAATCGTTCATGTTCATTCGTCTGCATCAGGAATTTTTCCAACTGATCGGAGAGCATTCGTTTTTGCTGCTCTGATTGGGTCGAGTAGTATTCCTCAATACAATCGACATAATGAAGCGGGAATAGGAGCCGGGCGTATAACAGTCTCCAGGCAAAGGAACTAAGCGGCTCCACGGACTGATAATCGGCAAAAAAGGACTTTACATCATGCTGATAGGTCCTGAATTGCTGCAAATATCTTTCCCTCGTCCATTCCGCCAGATCACGGCTGCAATGATCAAAGACCCAATCAAAAGGATTGCGGAAGAGCTGTTCCTCTCCCCAGGTATGAACGGTAAAACGGGAATGACTTATGGTACCGCTGTCGATTGCCTTTGGTTCATCATCGAGCTCTGTGTCGACTAAATATTGAATCGCATTCTCCCCCATTGCCATATAATAAGAAAAGGACTCTAAAAATAAGCGATCAAAGTCACTTTCCGGTTGTTGATACAGCATGGAATTCCATACGTTTTCCATTTGATCCAGTCTCTTTTCCCAAAATAATTTCCATTGCCCCATACTGCTTGTTTTTTTCACAGAAAAAGGAATCGTTCTTCCCCTATAATGGAATTTCGCTAGTTTTCTGCCGATACGTTGGAATGTCCGGGTATGAGGATTCTGAAAGGTGAGCAGACATAATTGCTCCTTCTCCAGTTTCAAAATTTGACTATTTTCCTTTGTCTGAACAAAAGTACAGACATAGCGATCACCGTTGTTTTTCAAATGAGCAGACATCTGTTCTAATTCGGATAATTCTTCAGCCTCCATCCGATCAACAGGAATGAATAGGTACCGCTGATTATCTTTTTTAAAGAATGGATAGCCGCCAAGCGGCGTTGTTTCTTCAGCATCAATTCCATAATGCTTTTTTAGTAGGTTCCGTTTCATACTCCCACCCCATATCGATACATCGTATTCATGATTCTAATCTGAGAAGGTCTTCACTGTCCTTTCTGACAAAATGAATAAATATTGCTAAAATAAACGTATGGCTGTTTTTTCATATATATATGTTAATTTATAAGAAACTTGTGCTGTTCTTGTATATTAGATGATTCAGCAGTAATGAATAAAAAGAATACGGAATGATTCAATGATATTGGAAATGGCGGGAGAATAATTATTTAGAAAAAGGTGAAGTAAATGAGTGAAGATAAAAGAGTCATGAGTGAAGTAGAACAAACTGCAAGAAAATGGCTTCATGAGAGAGGGATCAAACCAGAGGATATCGCGAAGCTGGTCTATCATTTACAGGAAAAATATCATCCAAACCTTCAAATGGAGGAATGTCTTTATAATGTTGAAAAGGTGATTCGAAAACGGGAAGTGCAAAATGCGATACTGACAGGGATTCAGCTTGATATCCTAGCAGAGAAAGGAATGCTGGAAGAACCGCTGCAATCGATTATCCGCAAAGACGAAGGATTGTATGGAGTAGATGAAATCTTGGCCTTTTCGATCGTTAATGTGTATGGTTCCATCGGTTTCACCAATTACGGCTATATTGACAAAATGAAACCAGGGATACTCGAGAAACTGAATGACAAATCAAGTGGAGATTGTCACACATTTCTTGACGATATTGTCGGGGCCATTGCTGCCGCCGCCTCCAGCCGCTTAGCACATCAGGCTGCAAATGTTGAATAGAAACAAAAGCGGAAGCGCCTTGCGAAAGCAGGGTATGACTTGCACAGGATGTGCTGAC
>CALGSR010000171.1 GCA_937902115.1 uncultured Bacillus sp.
CGAAAAGCAAAAATCGGGTTGTCTAAAATGACGCCCCGATTTTTGCTGAAACATTTTTATTATTTTCCTCTATAATTTGGTTTTCTATTTTCAAGTCGTGCGGACATGCCTTCACGGCGATCCTCTGTAGCAAATGCACCGTCGTATGCTGTTGCTTCAATTGTTAATGCAGTTTCAAGGTCAACATTCGAACCAGTATTAACAGCTAGTTTCATTCGTCTCATAGCAACAGGTGCTTTTTGTGCCAGCTTTTCAGCCCAAGCTTTTGCAACAACAAGCAGTTGATCCTGTGAAACGACTTTATTTACGATGTTTAATTGATACGCCCTTTCAGCATCAATCGGTTCTCCGAAATACAATAATTCTTTTGCTGCCCCTAATCCGACTAGTTTCTGGATGCGCTGTGTACCGCCGCCCCCAGGAATAACACCTAAGTTAATTTCCGGGAAGGAAAATTGAGCGTTGTCAGAAGCAATTCGTAAATCAGCACATAAAGCAAGTTCCAAGCCGCCTCCGCGTGCTTCTCCGTTAACCGCTGCAATGACAGGCTTGTTAATGTTTTCAATTCTTGAAAAAGAAACCCTTGTAATTTGCGTTAAATTCATCATTCCAACTGTATCTAAATCAACCATTTCTTCAATTTCTGCTCCGGCAACAAATGCCTCTCTACCAGCCCCAATTAAGACAATGGCACGTACATTATTATTTGCTTCCAGTTCATTCATTAAGCGGGTTAATTCCAAATACACTTGTGTGTTTAATTTATTTCCTGGTGCATGATCAATTGTCACCACTGCCACATTATTTTCAATTTCTGTTACTAAATATTGATAGTCCACGATTTTCCCCCCGATACTTTATATGCTGCCGCCCGAAAACCAAAACGATTATTTCTCGAAAAAACTATGTATGATGTATGGCTTCTTAAGCAGTTATAGTTGAATAATTATTCCCGTTGACAATCGTATCAAAGTTGTCGGAAGTTTGCAAATATTAAAAAGCAAAAAAATACCCTGAAATGGTTTTCGTGATTTAGGTATTGAAACGGGTGTAATTTGTCCATTTTATTTTTAGAAATTGCTTATCATTTTATAATTTAGTTTTAAACTGATACAATGTATTATGTTGGAATATTAACCAATAAAGGAGTGGATAAGTATGTATGAAATCGCAGTAATCGGTGCAGGCCCTGCCGGTGGCAGTGCAGCCATTTTCGCAGCAAAAGCGGGTAAGAAAACAGTTATGTTAGATAGCAATAAAAGTGTAACGAAAAGAGCATGGATGGAAAATCACTATGGTGTAGCTGAAATTTCTGGTCCTGATATGGTTGCAGCAGGAATTGCATCGGCAAAGAAATTTGGTGCAGAGCTAATCGAAACAAGCGTGACCGCAATTGCGAAAACTGATGAAGGCTTCAAAATTGAAACAGAAAATGGCTCAGTTGAAGCGAAATACGTAATTATTGCAACAGGAATGATGACGGATGTTGCTGAAGCTTCTGGTCTAAACACAAAACCAGGCACAGAGCCTAGGGTTAAAACGATTTTTGATGTAGATGCTGCTGGAAAAACAAATGTAGACGGAATTTATGCAGCTGGCACATGTGCTGGCGTAAGTATGCATACGATTGTCACTGCTGGTGATGGTGCAAAAGTTGCCATTAACGTCATTAGTGAAATCAACGGCGAGCGCTACGTGGATCACGATGTATTAAAAGCTTAATTTTCTAAATAATTCCTCACTGGCTGTCCGTAGTTCACTTTCGGACAGCCTTCTTTCATTTTTCCAATTGTTCTACATTGGTACTCTAGCCGATTTTACAAAAAATCCCCTAAGCACGCATCCCAATAAAAAGTTATCCCATTTCACAAATAAAAAACAGCTTCATTATGCAAAATAGAGATGTTAAGGAAAACAGAAGGAGAGGCAACGCATGAGAGATTATCTTATCTCGATTTGGGATTTCTTTGATCCAATCTATTACCGCTGTTCCCGCCTTACATTCCCGCCAGCTCAAGAAGGAAAAAATATTTTTCGCGTTCGGCTGACAAAATATAAAGGAAGAAGAATCGTTCTCTCGGACGGGACAGAAATTCACAAAAACGATACACTCGTGAAAATTCATCTTCATAACGTTCGATTGCTTAAAGAATTAAAAGACATCAATAGTGAAATCAAAAAAGCGAAGCTGATTTATAAATATGTACAAAGATCACTGCCTGGAATTGACTCCTATATTAAAAACAATAAACATGCCGCAGTGATAAAAGGGATTGTTGGTATTACTTCATTGAATAAGGGCTGTGAACGCCTAGGTTTTGAGGTGTTTGAAATTTCTCATCCCATTTACAAATGGTTTAAACAATTTGCCTTTTTGCCGATCGAGATGTTATCTTGCAGCCATTCTTCGGTCAGGCAGATCCTGAAAAGGTATGAACCCCGATATATTTTTATCTCTACACAGAACCTGTCAAATATGTATAAACAATAAGAAAAGACAAAAGTGGGAAACTGCTTTTGTCTTTATACCGCTTTAATAGCCTGGTTCTCATCCGCTGTGAGCGTTAATTCATGAATTGTTAACTCCGGTCGGCTCCCGACACGGATATTTAATCCTGTTTGGCCAAGGCCTTCACTAATATAAAAAGGCTTGCCGTCCTGAAATTGCAGCCCCTTGATGATATTCATCCGCGCTAATTTTCCCATTTTAACAAGATGATAGGCTTTCGGATAGCAAATTTGTCCGCCATGAAAATGCCCGGCAAGCAAATAATCAAACTGATATTCCTTCATATGCAGAACAATATTGGGGTCGTGGGTTAATACTAAGTTTGTCCCCGGTTTTAGCCCCTTAAAGGAAGCTTCAAGGTTACTCCGCTTTGTTTTATAATCATCAATGCCAATAATATTTATCCGTGTACCCTTTACAAAAATGGATTCATTTTCATTTTTTAAAATTCTGCAGTTATGCTGTTCAAGAACAGCTGTTAGTTTGTTTAAGTTCTTTTTGCGCAGTACATAATCATGGTTTCCTAACACCGCATAAATCCCGTACTTTGGATTAAGCTTGTTTAATGCTTTTAAGTAAGGCCCAAGCTTTGGAATAGTCCATTTTCGATCGAGATAATCTCCAGTCAGGGCGATTAAATCAATTGGTTCGTCCTTTAATTTTTCAAACAATTCAGTAGGGGAGATCGATATATTTTCTAAATGCAGGTCTGAAAGCTGCAATATCTTTAATGTGGGTTGGAGAGGATCTGCAGTATCATAATGAATTTCCACTTTATTGATGGCAACATCCTTTGTGTTTTGATGTCCCTTTTTTATCCAATAATAAAGCGGAATGGCAATAGTAAAAATAAACAAGATATTCAATCAGGTATTCCCCCTTCCTCACAGATTATACAGGAAAAAGAGAGCTTGTTTTACATGAAAAAGTTGGGATTAATCCCAAAAGCAAGGATGCTGGTATAATGGAGGCATTTATTATACAATTAGCACAAGATATTAGTAACAGGTAATATTATTGGAAAATGATAAAAAGGGGGAAGCGTATGTTCCATTCGAAAGCACGTATTACGGCAATCGGTTCATATGTTCCGGAAAGAAGATTGACCAACAATGATTTGGAAAAACTAGTGAATACAAGCGATGAATGGATTGTACAGCGAACGGGGATTAAAGAACGGCGGATAGCGGATGATACTGAGTTTACAAGCGATTTAGCATATAAAGCAGTTGTGAACTTAACAGAACGCTATCATAAATCGATTGATGATGTTGATATGATTATCGTATGCACCTTCTCACCGGATTTTCAAACTCCGAGTACTGCGTCTCTTGTTCAGGCTAAGCTTGGGATTAAAAATACAGGTGCAATGGATTTGAATGCTGCCTGTGCTGGGTTTGCGTACGGACTGCATATGGCTAACGGTTTAATTACCTCCGGATTACATCGGAAAATCCTTGTGGTTGGAGCAGAGGCCCTTTCAAAAATAATCGATTATGAAGACAGAACGACTTGCATCTTATTCGGGGATGGTGCTGGAGCTGTACTTGTTGAATACGATGAAAAGGATCCAAGCTTCCTCTCTTATCATATGGGTTCACTTGGAGAAAAGGCGAAAAACCTTTATTGTTCAAACATTGCCGATACGATGTTTGAAGAAGAAATTACGGATAAGGGAAAAATCGTTCAAAATGGGCGAGAGGTCTATAAATGGGCAGTAACAACGGTTCCAAAAGGAATGAAAAAGGTGATGGAGTATGCATCCATTCCTCTCAACGAAGTGAATTGGTTTGCCCCGCATAGTGCAAATTTGAAAATGATCGAATCTATTTGTGAAAAAAGCGGCTTTCCCATTGAGCAGACATTATTTAGCATCGTAAATTATGGAAATACATCAGCGGCAACGATCCCGTTATCACTTGATATTGGGGTAAAAGAAAAAAAACTAAAAAGTGGCGAGACCGTTTTATTGTATGGCTTTGGCGGAGGTTTAACTCATGCCGGATTACTAATTAAATGGACACTCTAATAAAATAGCTGCACTTATCATATTTTTATTTGACATGTGTTAAGAAGAAGAAGTAAATGGCACTTTTTCCGTTGTTTGCTTCTTTTTAATTTCAATTTAACAAAGATTTTTGCATATTTATTATGGTGAAAAACTTTAAAAAGATTTAACCTATTATTGGAAATTAATGATAAAATTATATTTATAAAAGACTGAAAAAACGGAAAATTTATAACAGTCTTTATATATCCTGGCAAATAAAAGGAGGAGTTTTCAAATGATGCGTTCGATTTT
>CALGSR010000172.1 GCA_937902115.1 uncultured Bacillus sp.
GTATCACTGTGGATTGGATCACCTTTGTCTCAAATGGATCATTTTCTTGTCACAGGTGGATCAAAAAGATGGCATAACTTGGTCAATTTGATGGCTGTAATCACTCCTGGTCAAGACACCAAATTAGGCGCACTCTTTCAGTATAGGAATTAATACCTGTTTTCACATAACCTATTTGAATGGATCAACAAGATGGCAAGGCTGGATCAAAGTGATGGCAATATTCAACTGTTAGTAAATTTATTACTTTTCAATTCATATTTTGTTTAATTACCTGACAAAAAGGCCCAGAAACAGCATCCAATTGCTTATCAATTTCAGCCCGTTAAGTACCCAGATCCGGCGTTTTCACACTTAAGCGATTTCTGCCAATCTGATGATCGGGGTCGGCGTAATCTCTTTATTAGTTTTGGCATATAAAAATACACCACTCACATTATCGCTCCTGTACGTAGTATGGCTAAACATTAAGTGATTCCTATTTTTTCAACCGAAGTAAATCCTTTTGTTTTTAAAAATTTCATATGATGTGGAAAGTTTGCCATTGCATCGGAGCAGTCAATGAGTTCAAAGTTTAATTGGTTTAAAATTTCTCGCTCTATTTTAATGGACAAGATAACTACTTTTTTTAGATGCCCTGTTGCTGTGTCCAGTTGTTCATCATGAGCATGTATGAGTACTGTTTTTAAAGGAAGTAAGGCGAATAAGTCTCTGGCAATACGCAGGATACAACTGCAGACATAATCTTGCTGAAGTTCAAAATATCTTGTCTTTGTCATTTGCTTTGTCGATAATTTCCCAGTCTTTGTTAGTTTCTTTTCTTCTTTAGGAATGACTTGCTCGGAATGAACATCAAATTCCACTTCCATATAAGAGGGATCATCCGTCAAAAATTCAAAGCCGCTGCCAAATTCGCTTAAGTCATCTAAGGGATTCATTTCTTGAATCACATTGAAATAAGCATCTATATCACCATTTAGGACCTTTTTAGCCAAATTTACAAGTTCCTTCCATTCTCTATATTCCTGTTCATCTTCTTTTTTAGCCTGTTCGATTTGATCTGATAATAGTTTTCGCTTTTGTTCTTCCTTTTTGAATAATTTATCGAAAAAGCCCGGTTTGTAATTTTCGTATTCATTAACAGCCTTCTTTTCCTTTAAACCAGGTTCACCTGGTTGATGCGGCGGCTGGCTGTTTAAAATTTGGACCCAATCCACTGGAACATCACATTCTTTATGAATCGACTTAACCAGTTCACATTGATTTTCAAAAAGCTGCACTTCATATTGTGCCCATTCTTTTTCCTGCTCTCTTTGTAGGTTTTTTGCCTGGTTTTGTAGGTTTCTATGTGTTTGATACGCTTTTGTTTTATAAGATTTTCCCGAGGAAGAAGTTGACACATAAGATAAACCCGTACCGGGAATCCCTACACTGCTTGTCCTTCTGCCTCTGCTATTAATACTATAACGCAATCCTTTTCCTCCGAAACTAAGACTTGTACTTTTCTTATTAAGATTCAGCCGGACTCCAGGCGCTATTTTAATGCTCTTACGAAAACGTAACCCCATCAAGTTCTCCTCCTTTTTTTCCTGTTAACTATATTATAAGTCTATTTAGCAAAAAAATATTGACAAGGCTGTGCCCTTTGCTTTCTTGTATAGGATAGGCTGCCGCTAACTTTTCCTTTCATTTATTTCTAATCAATATTCATCTTGTATTAGGGGATACCAAATATGATTTATTAACGTTTCTGGAGGAAAATATGAAACAAAGCAAATACTCAATTTCCGATTATTGGCGAACAAAAATTACCCAAAGTGAAATATTCTGGAGCGGGTTATTTGAGAATCAGCCGATTGGCCGGGACTCCGTCATTATCAGTCCAGTTATATTAAATTCATACAGTAATCAGGATGAAGTAGCTTGGGCTGTTTATCCTAACGTGAGAAGTGTTGTTGGCTTTTTAAAGTTTATCTATTTGTCCACCTTTATCGGCTTCATTTTGGAAGATATTGATTCCCGATACTATTTCCAAGATGATTTAGATGATGTCCTAGATTCTTATAAAGAGGAATATTTCGAAAAAATTAGCCTCATAACGAAAATGGAATATTTCTATTATCATTTAGAGGAACTGTGGGGGAAAGACGACGCTGCCTGTTTAGAGGAACTGAAGCGCTGGACCGTTAGCTTTAATGAGAATTGGGAAGAATCCAAGGGAGTCTCTTTAACTTTTAATGTTTTGCTTCATCAAAAGAGGCGGCCGAATTTATTACACAGACTTATGGGGAAGATTTAGGAATTGAATCATTGGAAGATGATATTGGCCTGACGAAAAGTGAGTTTCTACAATTAGCTTCAGATGACATACCACATCCTTAATCCCACAACTCCATCAGTCTATCATCTTCAAATAAGGAATGCTTGCCACATTTGGGACAAGGATATTTTTGGAGGTTGATTTTTCTTTCTACCCATCCAGTAACCTCTGCAGCTTCATAGTCAATTTGTTTTAATTTCGTTTTACATTTAGAGCATTTATATTCAACTTCAAAACTGCCGCCATCATAATCTAAGTGGATAAAAAATCTTTCATAGAATTCTCCACATCTTGGGCAACGGAATATCTCATGACCATAGTCATTAGCAATTACTGCGCCCTTGTTATTTAGCAGTTCTTTTATTTGGGCAACCGTCTTCTTTGAGCGTATAAGAGATGGAATCAGTGCAAATTCAGATTCAAAGTCCATTAAATTATGGGGGCTATACATCATTCCAATACCTATGTGGAAACTTTTATTATAATCACATTCTTTACATCCTATATTATAGCTGCTGCCCATTGGCTCACCTCCTAGAATCTCATCAGAACAGCTTTAAATGATATTTAGCTTCCTCTACTTACATTATATCTTATCCTACAAAAAGAGATAGAAATCTTTTAATTTAAGTGTCACTTGTCGAATGATAATTCGTATGGGTAATTGTCATGCTTCGTTATGTAGGACGGCTAAAAAAGCCGATACATTTGGAGGGAATGTCAGTCTTCCAGATGTATCGGCTCACAAGATTGCCAGTGCTATTAGTTAGCATTAGTAGTTTTTACGCGTACTGGTTTAAAAATAGACAGCAGGTAAATGACGAAACCTACAATACCAATTCCTGAAATGATGTTGAATGATTGGCCAGTGTAGAAGCCGCTGCCGAAGTAGAAAATTTCACGTAAACCATCACTAGCAAAGCGAATCGGAATCCACGGGCGAATGAATGTTACGAAGAAATCTGGCAGCATTTCTTTTGGCATCATTAAAACACCCATTCCTAACAACATCACAACCATCAATAAAGTAATGGCCGGTTTGCCAATCCATGCCGTAATAGCTGATACTAATAGGAAGAAACATAAGGCAGCAAAGGATACGAACGAGCCAACTAAGAAGTAGCCAGGCATATTGATACCGGCGATTAAGCCTAATGTTGCAACGGTAAAGCCTGAGAATAGGGCAATAATAACGCCAAATAAAAATTGGCCGCCCATTAGGCGTAAAGTTTGTTTACGCGTTAGCCATTCCTTTTTCATAATGTTAGATGTTGATAAAAATAAAATGAAACCACCAATTAATGCACCTACCCAAGCAGGCACCGCCATTAAGGTCGGAGCACTGCCGTTTGCCGTAGAGGCAGTAACCTTGTTGAATACTTTTTCTTCAGAAACAATTGGATTTACTAGTACAGCCGCTGCGTCAGCATCTATTTTTTGACCATTCATCTGCTCCATGAAGCTTGCAGAATATTGTTGGTTTAATTGTGTGACTAAAGCGCATAAAGCAGTTTTTGCATAGTTTGCACCTGTTACGTTAAAACCTTGGTTAATATAAATTTTTAAAGTTGCTGCACGATTATTCGTCATCGCGTTTTGTAAGCTATCGCTATAGCCTTCAGGTACAACTAATGCTGCATAATATTTTTTATCATCAAATAATTCTTCAATATCCGCTTCATTTTCATTTGTAAAAGCCAACATCGGTTCTTCCCCATCTGTACCTTTACTCATTTGTTCAACTGCTGATTTTACAGCGTCTACATGTACTCCTTCATCATTTATAATTAAGGCAACTGGTAAATTTCTTACTTTTGGGTCTCCCTGGGCAAATAAGTTTATCGAGAATAGAGCAATAATTAAAATAACAGCAATGGGAGCGGCCCATGCTAATTTGTCTTTAAATAGTTTCAATAGATTTCTCCCCCTTCTCAATTTTCAACAGGTTGTTTAGTGGTATGTGAATATCTTATAATCTAGGGGAATGCGAAAGCAATCAACAAAAGTTGCGAGATTGTTGGATTTTAAGAAGAAGGTGGATTTTTATGAGCATTTATACAGAGAAAAATCGAAGAACAAAACAGCTTATTCAAAAGTCATTTATGCAAATTTTAGAGAATAAGCCGTTTGAATCGATTACGATAGGGGACATTATGAAAACGGCACAAATCAATCGCGGGACCTTTTATTTGCACTATCAAGATATATTCGATTTGCTCGATCAAATAGAGCAGCAATTGTTTGCGGATTTAGGAAATCATATTGATAAATTGCAATCTCACTATTCATCTACTGATACGTTTGAAAAAGAACAAGAGCATTTAGCTACTGCATTATTCAGCTTTATTGAAATGCAATCGCCAATATTAAAGATATTTTTAAGCGCTCATGGCAGAGCAGGCTTTCACATTCGATTTAGAGATGCCTTTTCAGAAAAAGTGCGTTTTAATTTAGAGAAAAATAAAAGCTTCAATGCCGATTTAAAGGTCC
>CALGSR010000173.1 GCA_937902115.1 uncultured Bacillus sp.
CACTGGTTGGAATGATAGGGCTGTCATAACCAACAATACGGCCAAAATTTTTGTAACCTTTTGTCTCATTCTGCCACCTCTTCGGAGATTTTCACTCTTTATCTTTTAAAATATCGTAATTTGACTCAACGATATTAGTCTAACAGATTAAATGACACTTTAACTTTACCGTTTCATTACAAAAACATTTCATGAAGGTAATTGAAATGTGTCATATTACAGAAAAAAATGTCGAAAAGGCATAAAAATAAGGGCTTTTTCGTTTTTCGTTCAGAAAAAAATATGAAACAAATTGTTCAAACTTTAGACATAATTATATGAAAATATAGGGAGTTAATAGTGCTATAGTCATATTGTTAATGTTAAAAATAGATAGAAATACATATTTTGGAACTCTTTTAAAACAAGCGTATTTGCTAGAATATTAATTGTTATTCCCGTTTTACACGCCTGTAATATTTGTTAATAACTTACATTAATGGAAATAGAATGGATATGAAGTGAATGCAGGAAGCTGGAGCGAAAGGGATCTTTTGCTTCTTCTTTTAATGGGGACTTTGTCAGGGAGTTTTCATGGTAAGATAAATGGTAGATTACAAATTTACTAGTATAGATGGGAGATTAGAGAAATGAAATTACCTTTCATTAAGGTTGGCGTTGTGACTTGTTTAGCGGCGGGATTGCTTGCGGGACAAGCGGTGGCTGCGCCGGTGCAGGGTCCTGTATATGCGGCAGCCGGGGAAGAGGTTGCGACGGATAATCCTTCTTTTCAAATAATTAATGAGCTGCTGACAAAAGCGGCGATAGAGAAGAACATTCCGCCTGAAGTTGTGAAGGCTGTCGCAATGCAGGAATCAGGCTGGCAGCATTTCAAGGATGGAGCACCGTATCAATCGGATGATAACGGTTATGGCATCATGCAGATTACTAATTTTGCAAACTATGAAGGAGAAGAAGATTCAATTAAGAATAATATTGAGGCTAATATTGCAGCCGGTGTTGAAATCCTGGACGACATCTATAACAACCGCAAGGATCTCCCTACGGTAAAAAATGCTGACAGATTCGATATCGAAAGCTGGTATTTCCCGGTTATGGCCTACAACGGCATCAAACCAGTTAACAGCCCATTAAAGCAGGCGGACGGAAAAAGAAATGTAGATGCTTATCAGGAGCAGGTTTTTGCTAAAATCGAAGAGGCAAACGATTTAGAGTTGGGACAGTTCCAATTCGATGTAACGGATTTTAAATATGATCCGGACAGCGATAAGAATATTGAATTTCTAAAGGATGAATATGAGGTAGCGAATCCTCATAAATCAGTTTATTTTTTCAAAAATCAAGAACAGGTTGTGACAAGAGTTGATACGAGACTGCGCGAGACACCAAGGACAGGGGATAACAAGATCATTGATCTTCCGAAAAATACTACATTGGTCATAGCGGGTGGTTTTCAATACGATGAGAACCTCGATTCTAAAAATCAGTTCGTCTGGTATCCGGTTAGAACAGCCGACAATCAGTATGGCTTTGTATCTTCCGCTTATTTGAAAAAGGCAGAGGCAGGACCGGTACTGCCGAAACCGATTCCAGAAACAAAGTTCTCTGACGTCAATTCAAGATATCAGCCAGCGGTCGATTATTTGCTCACAAAAGGGATTACAGGCAAATCGGAAACGATTTTTGGCACCGATGAACCAATCAAACGGGTAGACGCTGCCATCATGCTGGCAAAGGCGGCCGGCTGGGATATTGAGAGTGCATCTGCTTCCGGATTTACTGATGTACCGGCCCGTGCCGTGAAGCATGTCAATGCGATGAAGGCAATGGAAATCACAAGCGGTAAGTCAGCAACATCATTTGGTGCACAGGACTTAATTACCCGCGGTGAGCTAGCTGTGTGGATCGAAAAGGCTTTTAAACTGCAAGCAGATCCAAATCTTGCGCCGCTTCTATTTGATGATGTAGCGCCGAAATATGGCCCATCTGTTGCAGCGCTCGTCAGCAACGAAGTGACAAGCGGAACATCTGCGACGACATTTGGCACCTATGATAACGCAAAACGCGGAGATTACGCGCTCTTCCTTTATCGCGCGGCGCATTAAACAGGATATATAATAGTAATTTAATTTTAAATAGACAGGGGCATGCGGCCCCTGTCTATTTTTTGTTTAATAATAGAAGTGAGCCAGATGAAGGACATTTTCGCTTTAATTTTCCCGAAATTTGTCCTTCATAGCCCTGCTTTCCTCAATTTTGTCCTTCATCCGAAGGGAATTGCACCAAAATCGGGCAGAATCGCACCAAATAATAATTAATTGCACCAAAATGAGCGATAATTGCACTAATTAGAACCATTCTAAAAACATACTTGATAGTAGTCCTTCAACCGGTCATAGCTGCCTACATTAATCCAATATCTGGATTCTGTTAACATCCCACCATAGCTTCATTTTAAAAGAAAGCCTCCATATCAGGGTTTACCACTAAGTTAACTTTAAATTCATAAAAATCAAATGAAGAGTCAATGATATAAAACACAATATGTTGGTTGTGTTTCCAGTAAGAACCACTACAATTTGTGTGTTAATGTGATAGTATTGTGTTTGTAGCCGGTTGGCGGGTGCGAGATTATGAATCTGAGAGATTGATAATCAAGGCTGTATTCGTTTTTATGCAAGAACAATCAGTTTTTTTACTCCAAAAGCAACAATGTTTGAGAAAAGAGCCTAAACAAAAGAATACATTAATGACCAACTTATTAGGATTCCTTATGTGAGAGTCCTTTTTCCTTTGTAAAGAGGTCCAGCCGACAAAACGCAGATATCATACGTTTTCCGCGTTTTTCTGCCGGGACCCCTATAAAGATGGAATCGCTTATTTTATTATTTAATAAACAAAGGTACGATTGTTTTATAAGTGGTTGGTAAGAACAAACTTTTTATAACACAATAGACTATCACTCATTCAAGTTTTACAAAGTCCCTCCTGAATCTGTAATAAATCAGGAGGGCTTTTCATAATAAACCTTTTCGGGGGGATAGGCAAAAATACCCGAGTTCGCCATTTTTATTAGCTGATACACTATATTTTACATCCGTAAAGTGTGTGCTCTGCGAGGCAGAACAACTGCTATCTTAACTTCATTAACTTAAGCATCTATTTCATCTATTTGATTTCCATCTTCGTCAATTTGGTAACTACCTCCACCAAATTCCCAACCTTTACTTTCTATAAATTTTAAAAATTCATCTAAAAATTCGTTATTACCTATACTCCCTTCAAGTGCATATATAATCCCTTCTAATTTTACTCCGGTTTTACTCATTGATGTTATCCCCTTCCATTAAGTTAATTAAGGATAAATACTTAGTTATTATGTATAATCCATAGAATTATCTGAGTGAATTGTTCAGAAAACTTGTAAAAGAAGAAATGTAATTTCAGTTAATTAATTACACTATATGCTAATTACACAAGATAAATGGTTATTCCTTCGTCCATTTTTGTCAAAAAACCTATCAAACTTCACTCGTAATCAACTAAGTATTGCCCTTCTATTAGTCTCTGATATTCATGAACATACTAGCATTCAGTTCCCCTTTCATTGGAAAAGGAGACTGAATGCTAGTCTTCACATTGGTAAAAACTAGTGAAATGGGAGAACCGTCCCCATGTTTCAAAATTGCTTAATTCGTTGTAAAATTATCGGGTCTTTCATTTTATTGTCCTCACTGAGCAGTAATATTTTTGACATGATTTCCGCTGTGCGGGGATCTTCGTCGACCATTGGCAGGAAGATGCGTCCGCGATGCTGTGATTGGACCGCTAAAATAGGAATTTCTGTGCCACCGAGCTGATGGACGATGCCGCTGCCAAGATGGACAGTGTACTCGGCCAATTGGCCTTTGATAATTGCATGGTTTTTCTTCACAGAAACATTGTCGAGCTTTAATAGCTTTGCTAGCTCTTCGACGATTACAGAACGCATTTCGATCGTCGAATGGCTTGCTTCTGGGTCGACGCCGCCAACATGGGCGATGCTGATAACTAAATCAATATCACGCATCACTTCGGAAAACAGTGTCGGTGGAATCAATTGTAAGTGCAGGCGTTTGCTGGTTAACCGATCGTAGAAATAAACGCCTTCAATCGTTGGTGCCTCCACATCAGAAGGGGAGTACCAATCGGCCATCGCATAAAGAGAAACGACGATATTATGTTTATAATAGATTTTTCGCAAACCGTCCTCATAGCTTGCTTGCCAGCCGCGGCTTTTTAATAATGCCACCGTTTTGGATGGCTGGATTTGGTGACCCGCATATCGTTTCGAAATATCCTTCTCTTTTTCATCATTGTTTACAAGATAAAGCTCGCGGAAGACTTGTTTAAATGGCTGTTTGATTTGCGCAGCAAATAATTTTTCCTGCCACTTCCGCCATTCTTTGGCATGAAAGAGAAGATAGGGATGGGCAATCGTTAATTCCGCAGCAGGGGATAACGGAACCACTTTACCATTTACGAGTTCCAGTCCTTCAGCAGTAACAATCCCTAATTTGTTCTCTGTCGCTATAACCAATGTTTGTACGAGATGAGCTAATACAGGGTGCTGTAATAAATTTTGCAGTTCGCGTACCTGAAATTTCGTCTGCAGTTCCATCGCTTCTTCAAAGGCTGTACGGGAACGGCGGTATTGCTCTGTCAATGCTTTTTGTGCTTTTTGTATCGCCTCGATCTCTGAGTGCTTTTTCAATTTTGCTGGGACACTCTTTAATCTTTTTCCATCCTTTACAACATGGAGCTGTACCTC
>CALGSR010000174.1 GCA_937902115.1 uncultured Bacillus sp.
TGATCCCGCTTTAAATCTAATTGAAGGAGTTACTTCTTTAATCAGAGGTTCTTTAACTCAAGAATCTAAACATCGTTTAGTTCAGTCCATTCAACATATTGCAACATTAGAAAAAGGTCTTCGAAAAGAAATTCTAGTATCTATTGTGGACGTAGCAAATGAATTTTTAACCCAAGAAGAAAAAAACACTTTGAGTAAAATTTTAATTGCTAATGGATTTGATTCAATAGGGGATAAAAAGTTTGTGTATCAATCATTTGCAGATGAATTTTCTTATGGCCAAATCGTAAAACATTTAAGCTCGAAAATTAAAGAGGTTAGGATCGGTGGTGAATACCCGTGGGAAAATTAGAGAACATTGAAACATTGGAAACGTATATTGCTGAACTAGGCAGTGAAATAAATCATGTCAAAAAGGCATCAACCTATTTACAGGAAATCGAGGCGCAACATGTATTGGTAGAGAAGCAGTTGGACCGTGTGAAGCAGACAACTGAAACACTTGATGCTGTCCAATCGCATTTTACTGAAAAAACGAAAGAATTTGAATTGCAATTAATGAAAAATGAAGGTCGATTTAAAGAGCTTAATTCTACGGTGGCAAGATCATTTTCTGGGACAGAGCATTATTTAAAGGAACAAATAGGAGTAATGAAGCAAGAGACATCAACAGTTGGGAAGGATGTCCGCGAACTCCAATCAAAAACAAACTTGCTAGAACAACAGGTGGTATCGATGTCTTCTACGGTTTCCACTGTAAATAATTCAATCATTGAGTTACAACGACAAATCAATCAGCTGGAAAGGGAAAATACAGATTTGAAAGAAACAATACAACAAACATCTGAAAATCAAAAGCGGTCTGTCAAACGAATGGAGAAGGTTTCCATTGGTATGACCTGCATTCTTCTTATAGCCATTATCTTAATAAGATTTGTATGAGGATTAAATAGATGTATCTAAAATCTGCAATGAAGCTCCGGATAATAATTGAAAAGCATCTTAAACCCCGGAACGCGGCTGAGAGACCGGTTAACGGAAACTTATACTTCGATAACGGCAACTTTGGCCAATATAACGGCAACTTTTCCAATATATCGGTCAATTCACCCGAAATAACGGCAATTCACACCGATCCGCACCTAACCGCAAACATCGCAAACAAAAAGCCGGGGCCTTCCTCAGACCCCGGCTTCAGCGGCAATTAATCCCAACTGCTCTTTCAACTCTTGCTGCACCCGCAGCCGCTCCTCTTCAGTAACAATCAAGTAAAAGGTTTCATCAATCTCAGCATTCTTGCCCTTCATATCAATCTGTGCCACATGGCTCGCGGCATCCTTATAATTGCTCTGGATGTCAACCATTTCATCAAAAGTCAAATTCGTTCGCACATTTTTTCCGAGAACAGTGAAAATCTGCTTATAATTTGCCAGCGAAGAGAGGCTTGCCCCTTTTTTAATAATCCCCTCAATGATCATCCGCTGCCGCAGCTGCCGGCCGAAATCTCCGCGTGGATCCTCGTAGCGCATCCGTGAAAAGGCCAAGGCCTCTGCACCATTCAACGCAATTTTGCCTGTCGCAAACTGATGCTCATCGACGCTGAATTTCAGGTCGTTCGCAACCGTCACGCCGCCGACAGAATCGACGATATCCTTAAAGCCCTCCATGTTAATTTGCACAAAATAATCAATCGGAATATCAAGAAAGTTTTCCACCGTATTCATCGACATTTCCACTCCGCCGAATGCATAGGCGTGATTAATCTTATCTTCTTTGCCGCGCCCGATAATTTCCGTGCGCGTATCACGGGGGATGCTGACCATTTTAATCGAATTGGTATTCGGATTCACCCCAAGTACAATAATCGTATCAGAACGGCCTTTATCATCCGCACGTTCGTCCACGCCGAGCAGCAGAACAGAGAAGGGATCCTGCTGCTCAAGAACAATCTCATCAACCCGTTTCTCCGACTTCATCCGTTTAATCGGCTGATGCATCGTATCAACAGCAGTAGTCAGTGAATTGTACATAGAATAAGCATAGACCCCGCCGCCGGCAGCCAGCAACAGAACAAAAACCGTAAGAACCTTCCACCAAGAACTCCGCCGCTTTTTACTTCGATATCTTTCATTCCTCATCTATCATCACTTCTTCCAATAATTAGTGGGACACGGGGACGGGTCCCTTGTCCCACCTCAGGCACCCTAAATAACTCAATATATCCCTTATATTAGACGTGCAGCATCCAAAAAGGTTTCATACCTAAAGTATTTCCTAAACAAAAATG
This sequence comes from uncultured Bacillus sp., assembly GCA_937902115.1. Classification (GTDB taxonomy): domain Bacteria; phylum Bacillota; class Bacilli; order Bacillales; family Cytobacillaceae; genus Bacillus_BD. The sequence continues at coordinate 2,288 of CALGSR010000174.1, forward strand.
ATCATGCCCGGGCTATGACACACGATGAAGCTAGAAAAGGCGGCATTCACCCTTGTCCGGAAAAGTTAACCTGTAATTAACATTTAGCCCTGAAATTCGTGTGCTTTCATAATTAAATTGGGCTATAATGGAATAGTTGTGAAGTTTGACAACAATTGGACTTAGCGAGGAGATTATAACCATGAACATTACAATAACTGGAACTGGATATGTGGGTCTTGTGACAGGCGTTTGTCTATCTGACGTAGGACACCAAATCATCTGTTTTGACATAAATCAGGAGAAAATCTCACTCTTGCAGCAAGGAATCTCCCCAATATATGAGCCAGGTCTTGACGAACTAATTCAAAAAAACCTCCGCGAAAATCGCCTCACTTTTACCGCCGATGCACATGAGGCCTATTCACAAGCGGATTGTATATTTATTGCAGTAGGGACACCACAGAGTGAAGATGGCTCCGCCGATTTATCCTATATCGAAGAAGCGGCTCTCGAAATCGCCAAAACCATCACCAAAGACGTCATCATTGTTACAAAAAGTACCGTACCGGTGGGAACGAATGAATGGGTCGGGCGCATGATTCGCGAGCATGTCGCACCCGGCATCGAAATCAAAGTCGTTTCCAATCCTGAATTTCTTCGTGAAGGATCGGCCATTTATGACACCTTCCATGGCGATCGTGTCGTCATCGGTTCAGACGACAAGGAAGCAGGGGAGACGATCGCAAACATTTACGAGCCATTCAAGCTGCCAATCGTACATACCGACCTGCGCAGCGCAGAAATGATTAAATACGCATCCAATTCCTTCCTTGCGTTAAAAATCAGCTTCATTAATGAAATTGCCAACCTTTGTGAGCGGGTAGGGGGCAATATCGAATATGTAGCGGAGGGAGTCGGACTCGATAAACGGATCGGCAGCAAGTTCCTTCAGGCAGGAATCGGCTTCGGCGGCTCTTGTTTTCCAAAGGATATCAACGCCCTGAACCACCTTGCTAACGAATACGAATATGATTTCAAAATTTTGAAATCCGTTATTGATGTGAACCACATGCAAAAGCGTCGTCTATTTGAAAAAGCAAAGCAGCACTTCGGTTCTTTGGCAGGAAAAAGAGTAGCGGTGCTCGGCCTGACATTTAAACCGAATACCGACGACATTCGCGCGGCTGCATCCCTAAAGCTTATTCAGGATTTGCTGCTCGAGGACGCCATTATTACAGCCTATGACCCGATTGGCATGCCGAATGTAGAAAAAATTTACGGGGGCAAAATTAAGTTTGCTGAATCTGCTGAGCAAGCATTAGCAGGGGCTGAAGCCGCCTTCATCATGACTGAATGGGATGAAATCAAGAATTTGCCATTGGAAACATTCAAGTCGGAAATGGCCGAACCAGTCATATTTGACGGCCGTAATTGTTTCACACTTAATGATGTTAAAAACTATGGAATTAAATATTATTCCATTGGACGCCCAATTATAGAATAAGTTAGTAAAAGTTGAAAAAATAATTGAGATAATTATGTTTGAATGGTAAGATATAGATGTAAGAGAGATATACTCCTTTATAACTTATATTATAAAATCTAGGTTGGTAGCCCGGGGAAAAAGCACTCATCGCGTAGATAAGTGCTTTTCTTTTTTTGGGCTCTAAAAGATTATTATTGTTAAGAAGTTGACTTCTACGCGATGGCTGCTGATATTTATTTCGGCTGTCTTGGCCGATAAAATGAAAAAGTGGCCGATATTCTACTGAAAATGGCCGATATATCTCCCGAATTGGCCGATATATCATAGAAAACGGCCGATATCCGCGAAATGGGACAATGAACCCGGAACCATGTCCCATTTCGCGGAATTCCTGTCCACCAAAAAAGGCCCCACAATCGTGAGACCTTCCATCCGTATTATCCTTTCGGTGGGTAGGCTTTCCATTTGCTCAAATCAATTTTTTCTTTCTTAAGTAGGGATTGTGGGAAGATAAATGTCCAAGGTTTGCTCGTATTTGCTTTAACCTCGAAATTATCTAAGACAAAACCACCTTCTGCGATTACATCACCGGACGCATCCTCAACAATTAAAGGAATCTGTTCCAGCTTCATATTTTTTTCACTGCCGTTGCGGATCAGCAAGGTCGTGTGCAAAGAGCCATCTTTATCAAGTCTTGCTTGAATCCCCATGAAATTCACTTCACCCGGCTTTGGCGGTGTGATTTTCTTGACAAGCTCAGCCAGCTTTTCTTTATCAGTATCAGCGAGACTCTTTTCCCAGCTTTCCTCCAAATCAAGCGCATGCGGACCCTTTTCCTTTTTCAACTCAAACGCAAGCTTCCAATCGGTTTGCGGAATTTCCTCCGCCTTCACAAATTCCTTCTCAAACGTAAACACCCACGGAAGGCTGCTTTCAGCCGGAAGTTCACCGAAAACGGCTAAATTAAAGGTTTTGCGCGCAAGCACCTGTTCATCAGGTCCAAGCAGCAAGAGCGGGATTGGCTCTTGAAACTGAATCCCCTTTGGCAGACTGTTACGGATAAAGGCCTTCACCGCCACTGAATCATCCTCTTGCTTATCTACTTCGATTCCGGAAAGAGAAATTTGATTCTCCTTTAATAAAGGCAGTTCATTATTTAAAAATTGATAATAATATCTTTCCTCTTGTCCAACATTGATTCCAGGAGGGAAGTGGAGCTTTGTTTTCACTTCACGGTCCGTTGCTTCGGCGCCTTCGCCAAGGAGATCCTTGGAATCAATTGTATGGTCTTCGCCTTCTTTAGCAATTTTCTTTTTATCACGCTTAAAAAAACCTAACATCATTCATATCTCCTTTCATTCATTATTGGGACAAGGAACCCGGTCCCTTGTCCCTTACAAAGCTTGTACGATGGCGGCTGTTTGACGGCTGACGTCGCGTTCGAGCTTGTAGAACATGTCTGCAAATAATTCTAAGCCTTCACGGGAGTACTGGCGCATCGGGTCTTCTTGGCCATAACTTCGTAAGCCAATCCCTTCCTTTAAGCGTTCCATATTGTCCAGATGACTCAGCCAGTGATGATCGAGCACGCTGAGAAGATATCTTTGCATCGCACCAAGGAAACGCTCATTATCCTGATGTTGATCAAGCTGAACAAGGTATTCGGATAATTGTGCATTCACGGCTTCCGTAATTTTATCCTTCTCACTCATATCCGTAATCACGGCCAGGTCTGCGGCCGGGATGACATCTGTTAAATGCTGTACGAGAAGGGACAGATTCCATTTTTCAGGAATTTCCTCTTCATTGCAAACAAGGTCGATGTCGCTCTTTACATACGATTCCAACGATGATTTTACAAGCTCATAAAGATCACGTTGTTCTAAAATTCGTTTTCGTAAATCATAGATCGTTCCGCGCTGTAGATTTAACACATCATCCAGCTTAATGTTGTATTCACGAATTCCGAAGTTCGCACCCTCACAAATGCGCTGTGTCCGATTGAAAAATTCAAGGACATTATCATTCAGGACACGTCCGTCTCCATCGACCTTTAACTTCTTCGTGAATTTCTCCCGTTCTTGCGAAGCATAACGTTTGATCAGATCATCCTCAAGCGAAATAAAGAACTCCGTGCAGCCCGGGTCTCCTTGACGTCCGGAGCGGCCCTTCAGCTGGTTATCAATCCGGCGCGATTCATGCCGTTCCGTTCCAATGACAAACAAACCACCAAGCTCAGCAACACCGTCCCCAAGCATAATATCAGTTCCGCGTCCGGCCATATTGGTCGCAACGGTAATTCGGCCCTTCTGCCCGGCAAGGCTGATTAATTGAACCTCTTGCTCAACCGTTTTCGCATTTAATACCTCAGCCTCCAAGCCGACATTTCGCAAATACTCTGCTACTTTTTCTGACTGGCGGATAGAAGTGGTTCCAATTAAGATTGGCTGTCCTTTTTCATGTAATTCCTTTGCCTTCGCAGCTACAGCGGTGTATTTATGGTCAATCGTATCATAGACCCGGTCCACCAAGTCTTTGCGGGCAATTGGCTTGTTTGTTGGAATTTGAACCACATCCATGCCGTAAATCTGCTGGAATTCCTTTTCCTCCGTTTTTGCTGTACCCGTCATACCGGAAAGGAGAGGGTAGAGGCGGAAATAGTTTTGAATCGTAATCGAAGCCTGTGTTTTATTTTCCTCTGTCACCTCAAGGCCTTCCTTTGCCTCAATCGCCTGGTGCAGCCCGTTGCTTAAACTACGACCCTCCATCGTGCGCCCGGTAAAGCTATCGACAAGCAGCACTTTGCCTTCTTTTACAATATAGTCGACATCACGGGTAAACATCATCCGCGCCCGTAATGCTTGAATCACATAATGATAAAGGGTTTGATGCTCAAGGTCATACAGATTATCAATGCCAAACCCTTCTTCAATCTTAACAATTCCTTCATCTGTATAGTTGACTGTATTCGTTTCAAGATCATGGATAAAGTCTTCATCTTGAACAAAGGATTTAATAACGCGGGCGCACAGATAGCTCAACTCATTGCTGACACCTGTTTTCCCGGCGATAATCAACGGTGTTTTCGCTTCATCGACCAGCACACTGTCCACTTCGTCGATAATCGCATAATGATATGGGCGCTGTACCCGTTGACTCGGATCATAAACCATATGATCACGCAAATGGTCGAAGCCGAATTCATTTCCGACTCCGTATGTAATATCCGCTTGATAGGCAGCCTGTTTCTCGTGCGGCTCCATCATCGGCACATTCAAGCCAACACTTAAGCCAAGAAATTCATGAATCCCGCCAATCAGCTCGCGGTCTCTCGTAGCTAGATAGTCATTAACCGTGATGACATGAACGCCTTTTCCTTCAAGGGCACGCAAATAGCTTGGCAGAGAAGCCACGAGTGTTTTCCCTTCGCCAGTTGGCATTTCTGCAATATTTCCTTCTGTAAGAACCATCCCGCCAATGAGCTGTACATCAAAATGGCGCATCCCAACCACCCGTTTGGCGGCCTCACGGACAACAGCAAAGGCTTCATTTTGGATATCAAACACAGTTTTACCACTCGCCAGCTGCTCTTTAAAATAATCCGTCTTCGCTCGCAATTCTTCATCGGTCAGTTTTTCAATGGCCGGTTCCAGTTCATTGATTTGTTTGACCCTTTTATAGAAGGAATTCAGTTTTTTATCTTGTATATCGCCTATAAGTTTTTTCAAAAACCCTTGCATATGCTTCGCTCCTCGCAGATCAATCAAGTTTCTTGCCCTAGTATAGCATTATTTTTGCGCACTTAAAAATATCAATAAGCAAAGGAAGGGAAATTAAAAGCTATTACCGGAAAAATATTCAAACAGTCGAAAAATAGGATAGAAATGACTTCTTTCATATTATATATAGAAGCGCTGCATGTTATTTATCGATATTCAGAAAAGGAAAAACAAAACTGTCATAATTTTGATAAATTTCCATACTATGACAAAGTATCCAAAAATATGTCGCT
>CALGSR010000175.1 GCA_937902115.1 uncultured Bacillus sp.
GGCATCATACCTTCACGGTTAACTTCTTCCTTAATCGTTACATAATCGTTAATGTCTTTCTGCTTTTCAACTTTTCCTGTCTTTTCTGGTTCAGTTGCATCATCTTTATTGTCTTTCTGCTTTTCAATTTCCCCCGTCTTTTCCGGTTCAGTTCCACCATCTTTATTGTCTTTTTGCTTCTCAACTTCCTCCGTCTTTTCCGGTTCAGCTGATAGGTTCCCCTTTTTATCGTCCCCACAACTGGCAAGTAACATGAAAGCAATTACTGAAAAAAGCAAAAATATAAACCACTTCTTCATTGTTTGCCCCTCCCTTCATTTTCTCCATTCATATCATTTCTATCTGCCTTTATTTTACAATAAATAACAATTATAATTGTGACATCTGATTGAACGATTATCCCCTTTCTTAAAGGTTGCTCAGCAGATCAATAATAAGCCACATTAATACAGGTCTTTATACACATAAAATTCATTATTGTTTAAAAACAATCCATCATTTACCTAAAGTTTTTTTAGTATAATAAAATATAAGGAGGGATTTACAATGAAACTAGATTATAAAACGATTTTAGTTGCAGTGGATGGTTCTAATGATGCTGAAGGAGCATTTAGAAAAGCGATTCAAATGGCAAAAAGAAATAATGCCAAATTATTATTAGCGCATATTATTGATTCACGGGCGTTTGCTACAGTCGGTACTTACACTTACGAATCTCCGCTTACTGATTACGATCCTACTATTATCATAAAGAAAACTACGCGAGAGAACTACTGGAAAAATATAAAAAAGAAGCGGATGAAGCTGGGATTTTAGATGTAAACTATTATCTGCAAAACGGCTCTCCCAAAGAATTAATAACCGCCATTGCTAACGACAACAAAGTTGATTTGGTGGTGTGCGGAGCAACCGGACTAAATGCGATTGAACGTTTCTTTATTGGCAGTGTTTCTGAATACATTACTCGTCATGTGAAATGTGATGTCTTACTTGTTCGTTCGCAAGATTAATACAGAAAGATAAAGAGTACGGTCTGTTGTTATTCATTAAAAATGCCCGATACCATTCCAAAAATGGAATGGTATCGGGCTATTCACGTTGATGTTGAACCATTGAGTAAGGAAATGATTGAAGCTACAAAACGATGAAATTTGTAACAACTCATTCTGCTTTGTTACAATATTTTTAAGTTCGAATGAAAAAAGGACTGTCACATTCATTAGCTATGTTTCTGATCTGAGGAGAATTATCACATGAACGATTTTAATAAAGAACAAAAAGAAAAACATTATGAGGAACCGCCATTGGAGGATTTTTTACCAAATGAGGAAGATGAATGGCTAATCGAGCGGCAGAAAAAGCGAAGGTCCTTGGTAAGAAAAGCAACGGCCATCGTTCTCTCGTTTGCCTTAATCATTACAACCATTCAAATATGGCCGCAGCTCTTTAATCTATCTTCGCTTTCATTTTTGCAAAAATCAGCTGAACTATCGCAGCAAGAAGATATCCAACAATATAAAGAAGCGGTTGTCACGATTCAAGATCAGTACTCAAAAGGAACCGGCTTTAATATTTCTGAAAACGGGCTGATTATCACGAATCATCATGTCATTGATGAAATGAATCCGATCACGGTTACATTTCCAAATGGGAAGTTATTCCATGCAACACGCCTCGTATCGGATTCAAATTTAGATTTGGCCGTTTTACAGGTAGAAGGAGAGGATTTGCCCTTTATGACGTTAAGCAAATCTGGTAATTGGGCTATTCACGATCCGATTTATGTCATTGGCAATCCCTTGTTCCATACACAGATCGTCAATGAAGGAGATATCTTGGAAGGTTCTCTAGACACAGGGTTTTTAATAATTTCAGCACCTATTTATAAAGGGAATAGCGGCAGTCCGGTGATCAGTAAGAATGGGGACGTGATTGGTGTCGTTTTTGCAAAGTCAACAGAAGAGCCTATTGGCTATGCCATCCCAATCGAAAAGGTATTGGAAAAATTAGCGGGGGATTTTAACGAGTAAATAAAGCTGAACGAAAGACATCCACGCAGTCTTTCATTCGCAAAATAAAACTCGTTGATTGGCATACCCCTTGCAAAGGCGATGTGTGATAAGTAGTTGCATTTTTATCCTTCTCTATTCGTGGAAAACACTTCTTTAATATAAGAAAAATTCTGCTGAAGCTCACTTTCATTGATCGCTATCCGATATCTTAAATCTACCGTTCTTAAGACAAATTCTTTCACGCCGATAAATTCCGATTCCGCAACTAGATAAAATTGGGTTCCTTTTTTGTATCCATTAAATTCTCTTTTTAGTGCATATAACTTCATGGAATGACCTCAAATAATGATATTGTGCCGGGCATCTGCAAAAAACTGGTTGAACCTGGCACTAATATTAGACTACGATATTAACTTAAACTTTTCCAGACTAATCTTTAGATGTGATGCTGGGGTGATTTGAGTAACAATTCGATTCTGAAAAGCTTCTTTTAACTCTTTTTTCTTTTGTTTCGCTAATTGGTATTGATGTTTATCAGAGAAGTAAATAAAGGATTGATTTTCAGATGACTCGTTTTCCCCTAATGTTGGGTCATGGAGATCAAAAAACAATTCCAATAATTCCTGATATGATACCTTCCAAGGATTATACCAAATTTCGACGATTTCCAGATTGGTTCCTTTCACCTGCCCGATTTGCACCTCTTCAATCCCACGAAAACCTGTAATAAACGCCTCTTGACTAAAAAATCCATTTGCACCGAATACTGCTTTTTCCATCTTACTCGCTCCTTTTGAGCGATAATTCTTATCCCATGTAAAAAGCCTCTCTTTATTGAAAGAGAGGCTCGTATATCTATACGTAATCTCATCTTTCAAAGGTATGTACCTTTGCAGGAATTAGCACCGTTCAAGTTAAAAGGTTAACTTGATGGTTGCCGGGTTTCATCGGGCCTGTCCCTCCACCGCTCTGGATAAGAAGTTATCGCTATTTGATTGATTGTTATTGATAATAGCATTCAATTATCTAAAATGCAAGGATTATTGTTTCATCTACCCTTTATCTCTGAATATGGACTTTACTCCCTCCTCAATCTTATATAATCCAATCGAAATTCCGATTCCGTTAAAAGCCGGCTCCTTGTATATGTGGAGCGGCTTTTTTTACTGATAAAATTATCAAAAATTTGGTACAAAGTAATGATAAGATAGAGGCATATACACTATAACAGCTTTAGGGGGAAATATGAAACGAACGATAAAATTGAGTCTTTTTTATTCACAAAGTATATTTTTAATTCTTTTTCCAATCTGGTTCAAATTAACCCAGTATCTGCACCCCATTGTCATAGGGGTTAGTTGGTTTTCAATTACTTTCCTAGTTTTACTTGGTTTTTGTTATGTCAGAAAGGAACAATTTCAATTATCACAAAACATCCTGCAAATCCTAACACTATTATATAGCGCTGGATTAATCATCTTATTATTTTTCAGACCTGGAGGCCAAAGCTATGGAGGGTTCAACCTTATT
>CALGSR010000176.1 GCA_937902115.1 uncultured Bacillus sp.
AGAAGACCATCTGAGTGCAGAAGATGTCTACCTCCTAGTAAAAGAAAAATCGCCTGAGATTGGTTTAGCAACAGTTTATAGAACACTAGAATTACTGACGGAACTAAAAATTGTCGATAAAATTAATTTTGGAGACGGCGTATCCCGTTATGATCTTCGGACAGAGGGTGCGGACCATTTCCATCATCATCTTGTTTGCATCGAATGCGGAATAGTAGATGAAATACAGAAGGATTTATTAGAAGATGTTGAGGATATTGTGGAAAAAGAGTGGAATTTTAAGATTAAAGACCACCGCCTTACTTTTCACGGTGTCTGTCATCGTTGTCAGGAGAAGCACCTCAAGGAGAGCAAATAGTTACAAAACCTTTTCTATTCTTTGTTAATAGAAGAGGTTTTTTATTTTCCTCTATAAGTAAAGTATAAAACCTGTCCAATTTGGCATATGTATGAATAATAGAATTGGGAAAGGCCGTTATATGTACGTCTTTCATTGGAGGCAGGCGAGGAAAAATGAAGAATCTATTTTCAACGATTTTGAAAACAATAAAAGTGTTTATTTTATTCACGGGGTGCACAATTCTTTTTTATTATGGAATTATGTGGTTAAATGAAGAGTATACAGACTATCATCGCTATGATGAGCCTAGAGGATCAGCGATCAAAGTGACAGCGACAGGAGAGGAATCGAATTCGGCCTGGCTGAATCGCTTAATATTGTTTTATTTAGATGGGGAGTAGATTTTAATGGAAGATGAATTGAAAGATTTTACCCATTACTTAATTGTAGAAAAAGGCTTGGCATCAAACACGATTGTTTCCTATGAACGGGATCTAAAAAGTTACATGAAGTATTTGAAGAATGTAGAAAATCTAAAGCGTTTTAACGAGGTGCAACGCCCTCATATTGTCCATTTTTTAGCGCATTTAAAGGACCAGGGAAAGTCATCGCGGACATCGGCCCGTCATGTCGCATCTATCCGCTCATTCCATCAGTTTTTATTAAGAGAAAAAGCAGCGGACCATGATCCGTCTGTTCATATCGAACCGCCGCAGTTGGAAAAAACACTGCCAAAGGTATTGAGCCTCCAGGAAGTCGAAACACTGCTCGAATCTCCTGATACGAGCACTCAATACGGCATTCGCGATAAAGCAATGCTCGAATTATTATATGCCACAGGCATTCGCGTCAGTGAGTTGATTGGATTGAAACTTGGTGATGTTCATTTGTCGATGGGATTTGTCCGCTGTATTGGAAAAGGGAATAAGGAGCGAATTATTCCGATTGGCCAAACCGCGATTGAGGCAATCGAGCAGTACATACAAAAAGGGCGCCCGCTCTTTGTCTCGAAAAAAAATCATGATGATGCTTTGTTTCTGAACCATCACGGGAAAGGTCTGACGCGACAGGGTTTTTGGAAAATCCTCAAGGGTCTGACACGGGACGCTGGAATACAAAAGGAATTAACACCCCACACATTACGGCATTCCTTTGCCACACATTTATTAGAAAACGGAGCCGATTTGCGTGCCGTTCAGGAAATGCTCGGACATGCCGATATTTCAACGACACAAATCTATACACATGTGACGAAAACAAGATTGAAGGATGTATATAAGCAGTTTCATCCGCGTGCCTAATGCAGGTCTTATTCCTTTTTTATTATAGGGGAAATTTACGAAGCCAGGGAATTCTTTTCTCTGGCTGTTTTTTATTTCTATAAAAAATATACAGGAAAAATATTCATCATTATTCTGTATATTTTTACCTAATTTGGAAAAGATGAAAACGATAGAAAGAATGGAGGTTTTGTGATGAAGCGATTTGTTTCTATAGTACTTACAGCCTTTTTATCTGCAGCCTATATGACACCAAATGTATTCGCTGAAGAGGAAAAAGGTGCACAATTAACTGAGAATGTTAAGTCCGCGATATTAATTGAACGCGATACAGGTGAAGTATTATATGAAAAAAACAGCCAGGAACAGCTGCCGCCTGCAAGCATGACGAAAATCATGACGATGCTCTTAATTATGGAGGCGTTGGATGAAGGGTCTTTAAGTATGAAGGAAAGGGTCCGTACCAGTGAGTATGCCGCTTCGATGGGAGGCTCGCAAATCTTTCTCGAAACGGGTGAAGAAATGACGGTCGAGCAGATGCTTAAAGGGATTGCGATTGGCTCAGGGAATGATGCTTCTGTTGCAATGGCCGAAAGAATTGCCGGCTCTGAAGAAAACTTTGTGGACATGATGAATCAAAAGGCAAAAGAACTTGGCCTGAAAGATACAAAGTTTCAAAATACAACCGGTCTGCCTGTAGAGGATCATTATAGTACCGCTCATAACATGGCCATTATGGCGAAGGAACTATTAAAGTATGAAGACATCACAAAATTCACGGGCACCTATGAAGCCTATTTACGGGAAAATACCGATAAGAAGTTCTGGCTTGTGAACACGAATAAGCTTGTCCGTTTCTATCCCGGTGTTGACGGATTAAAAACCGGTTTCACGAAGGAAGCAATGTACTGTTTAACCGCTACGGCACAAAAAGATGGAATGCGGGTTATCGCTGTCGTATTCGGGGCACCGACCTCGAAGGAAAGAAACGCTCAAGTCACCAAGATGCTTGATTACGCCTTCAATCAATATAAAACAAGCCCGATCTTTGAGCGCAACCATGTTTTGGGAAATGCCAAAGTTAGCAAAGGGGCTAAGAAAACGGTTGAAGTCGTAACAAGTGAGAGAATCTCCCTCTTAACGAAAAAAGGGGAAAATATTGAGAATGTGAAACAAAAAGTCGTCCTCAATAAGAATTTAAAGGCACCGCTCAAAAAAGGCGATCAGATTGGGACCTTAACGATTGAAAGGAAGGGAGAAACCTTAGTAAAAAGCCCTCTTGTAGCAAAAGAAGATATTGATGCAGCAGGCTGGTGGACTTTGTATAAACGGGCCATGGGGATGTTTACTAAAACAAAATAACTACGAGGGGAAGATTTTAACCATCTATGTCGAAGGGTTTAAATACTAGTATCCTATTTGTCGAAAGTACTTATTTTTAGCGAATCATCACTAGTTTTGTCCCGATGAAGGAAAATGAAAATTCTGTATCGAATAGACTCACTACAAAGAGCCATTTGACAGATCATTTCAGGAGAAATCAGTCCTAAGCGAACTCAGAACAGGGGCGCAAATGGCAGGTAAGGAAATGATCTGTGAACAGCCCGCGGGCACCATCATAGCGGGACATGAGACAAGGAGGCCGACAAGTAGTGAGTCTGCACATTGAGATGGAAGTTAAACAAGATGTTCTATGCATTCGATTGTCAGGAGAACTGGATCACCATTCTGCTGACGGACTTCGGGACCAGGTTACAAAAGCAATTGAACAGGAGAATATCCACCATATTGTATTAAATTTAGAGAATCTATCCTTTATGGACAGTTCAGGTTTGGGTGTCATCCTTGGCCGTTATAAGCAAATTAAGCAGTTAAATGGTGAAATGATCGTCTGCGCAATTTCCCCGCCGATTCAAAGACTATTTGAAATGTCAGGTTTATTTAAAATTATTCGTCTTGAACTGACAGAAGAATATGCTTTGCAAAGTTTGGGGGTTGCCTAATATGAAGAATGAAATGAAGCTTGAATTTAAAGCAATCAGTCAAAATGAGTCATTCGCTCGTGATCCGACGATGGATGAATTAACGGAAATCAAAACAGTTGTTTCAGAGGCTGTTACAAATTCAATTATCCATGGCTATGAAAGTGATCCAAACGGAATTGTTTACATTGCGGCCAGCTTAGAGAATGGTTTGCTTGAAATCACGATCAAGGATGAGGGAAAGGGAATATTAAATGTAGAAGAAGCGCGCACACCTCTTTATACGACCAAACCTGAACTGGAACGTTCTGGGATGGGTTTTACGATTATGGAAAACTTTATGGATGACATTCATGTTCAGTCGAAGCCAGGCAAAGGCACGGTAGTCCGTTTAAGAAAGCGTTTATCAACGAGCAAAATGATATGCAATTAAGGAGTCATGCCGATGGATGTGGAGGTTAAATCAGAAAAGAATCAACCCTATTTAAAAGACCATGAAGTCAAGGATTTGATTAAACAAAGTCAAGCAGGCGATCAAGACGCAAGGGATTTAATTGTGCAGAAAAATATGCGTCTCGTCTGGTCTGTTGTGCAGCGCTTTTTAAATCGGGGCTATGAGCCGGATGACCTATTTCAAATTGGCTGTATCGGATTGCTGAAATCAGTTGATAAATTCGATTTATCCTATGATGTAAAGTTCTCAACCTATGCCGTCCCGATGATCATTGGTGAAATCCAGCGATTTATCCGCGATGATGGGACAGTAAAGGTAAGCCGATCATTGAAGGAAATGGGAAATAAAATCCGCAAGGCGCGAGATGAATTGTCAAAAACACTTTGCCGCATTCCAACTGTAAAGGAAATTTCTGAATACTTGGAAATTCCACCGGAAGATATCATCATGGCTCAGGAGGCAAGTCGATCTCCTTCATCGATTCATGAAACAGTCTATGAAAATGATGGCGATCCCATCACATTACTCGATCAAATCGATGATGGAAATGAAGGGAAATGGTTCGATAAAATTGCCCTCAAAGAGGCGATAAGGGAACTTGAGGACAGGGAGCGTCTCATTGTTTATTTGCGTTATTATAAAGATCAGACGCAATCGGAAGTAGCCGTACGACTCGGCATCTCCCAAGTACAAGTATCCCGTCTCGAAAAGAAAATATTGCAGCAAATGAAAGACCGTATGGACCTATAAGTTCCTGCGGTCTTTTTATTATTATGCCCCTAAACAATCCACAAATATTAATACATCAAAATTCCCATGATCCAATTATTGGATTCATGAAGCGCGAGGAATTTAGCAATACTAGCAATACAAGGAAATCACTGTGTAGGATGTGAAAAGATTGGAGAATATAGCTTATATTCGCCTGCACCATCGTGTCCTGGTTCAACCAAAGCAAAAAATCTATCTTAGCGACATGGCGCAGATTATTGCCGATCCTGTGATAAAAAAACAATTTTCCAAGCTGTTGCTCCATGAAGTATCGGAATCCGATCGAAACATTATCATTATCGATGTTATACAAATTGTAAAAGAAATCACAAAACTGTGTCCAAAGCTTGGAATTGAAATGCTTGGTCCAACACAAACTATTGTAGAAGTCGTCTATAAGAAAAAGAAGTACTCCCTGCCATTATTTTTATTGACTTGGTTTTTATTGTTTTTTGGTGCCGCCTTGACGATTATGAATTTTCACGAGGATGTCGGCATGCTGGTGGTCCATCAAAAAATCTATGCAATGATTACCGGAAGGGAAGAAGAAAAGCCGCTGTTATTTCAAATTCCGTATTCCATCGGATTAGGCGTCGGCATGATCATCTTTTTCAATCATGTCTTTAAGAAACGCCTAAATGAAGAGCCAAGCCCGCTTGAGGTCGAAATGTTTAATTATCAGCAAGATCTCGATCAGTATGTCATTATGCATGAAAATAAAGAAAGTATGAAGAAAATAAATGGTCATTAAATTAGCCTTTGTTATCTTCATTGGTTTTGCGGGCGGGGTCTCTGTAGGGGCAGGCTATGTGGCCTTTTTGGCAGTACTGGGCATTATCCCAAGACTGACACAATTGACGAAAACGATGAAATTGATTCGCCATTATGAATGGGGAATTGTCCTTGGCAGTGTGACGGGGACGATTTTGTTGGTGTGGAATCCTCATTTTTCACTCCATCCTTTTGTCTCCATTATATTAGGACTAACCTTTGGCACTTTTGTCGGTATGATGGCTGCTGCCTTAACGGAAGTCTTAAATGTTTGGCCGATATTGGCAAAGCGGATAGGAGTAGATGGAAAAATTGTCATCTTGATGATGGCGCTTGTCATTGGGAAAATCATTGGTTCCCTGTTTCATTGGATTTATTTTGTCGATATTAGTAAATAAGGTGAGTGATGGAAAGGGTATGGATATATGAATGGCGTGAGACGGGTTATTTTAATTACGGATGGCGATGATTATGCACGAAAATCATTGGAAATAATCGCTCGTGAGATTGGAGGAACATGTCTTTCCCTTTCGCATGGAAATCCAACGAACTTAACCGGCTCGGTGCTGGTTAATCTGATTAAAAAAGCAGAGAAGGAACCAGTCCTTGTCATGTTTGATGATAGTGGAATCATTGGGGTGGGTCCCGGAGAAACGGCCTTATTAACCGTCGCAAATGATCCAGAAATAGAGGTGTTAGGTGTCATTGCGGTTGCCTCTCGCACGCGAAAGGAAGAATGGACGAAAGTAGATGTTTGTATTGATCGAGATGGAGTTTTGACCGCAAATGGTGTTGATAAATATGGCATTCAAGAGTTGGAAAGTGGCAGATTGTACGGGGATACAGTCTATAGCCTTGATGGTTTGGATGTACCGATAATCGTCGGAGTTGGTGACATTGGAAAAATGGCCGGTAAAGATCATTTTAAAAAAGGCTCTCCCATTACAAAGCAGGCGGTTGAACTTATTTTAGAAAGGAGTGGGTATCATGGCAACTAAGGAAGAAAAAGAAAAAACACCATTGTCGAAATCCGTTCATGAAATTGAAAACTTTATGAAAGAGAAAGTCGGGCTTGGCGAAAGCTTTGATTTGGGAGTTCGAAAGTTAAAACTCCTTGAAAAAGATGTTCATATTTATTTTGTAAATGGTTTATGCGACACGAATTTCATCATTGAGCTCATGGAAGAACTCGTGCAAATTAATGATCATGAAAAAGAATCGGATAAATTGCACAGTATCATTGAAAACCGGCTTGTTCATCAATCAGTGGATCCGTTGGAGACGATCGATGACTTAGTGGACCGAGTGCTCTCCGGGCTGATTGCAATTGTAATAGAAGGGGAAGAAACTGGATTTATTATCGATGTCCGCGGCTATCCGGGCCGTTCTCCTGAAGAACCGGATACAGAAAAAGTGGTGCGCGGTTCACGGGATGGTTTTGTTGAAAACATCATCCTGAATACAGCGCTGACAAGAAGAAGAATCCGTGATCCTCGTCTCCGTTTTGAAATGATGCAGGTCGGTGAGAGAGGAAAAACCGATATTTCCGTTGCCTATATTAAAGGAGTGGCCAATCAGGATCTCGTTGATGTTGTGCGAAAAGAACTCGAAAACATCGAAGTTGATGGATTAACGATGGCTGATAAGACAGTGGAGGAATTTTTGCTAAAGCAGGGCTACAACCCTTATCCACTTGTGCGCTATACGGAACGAGCGGATGTCGCAGCGACCCATTTACTTGAAGGTCATGTCCTGATTTATGTCGATACTTCACCAAGTGTGATTATTACACCGACGACAATCTTCCATCATATGCAGCATGTTGAGGAATTTCGTCAATCCCCCGCAGTTGGAACCTTTATTCGCTGGGTTCGCTTTATCGGCATCATGTCATCGCTATTCTTGTTGCCATTATGGTTTTTATTTATTGAAGAACCATCCTTGCTGCCTGCAAGTATGGAATTTATTGGTCCCAATGAACGGACAAACATTCCCATTGTGTTTCAGCTTTTTCTTGCTGATCTTGGGATTGAATTCTTGAGGCTGGCCTCTATTCATACACCAACATCACTTTCAAATGCAATGGGATTAGTTGCGGCGGTTCTAATCGGGCAGATTGCCATCGATGTTGGTTTGTTTGTGCCTGAGGTCATTCTGTATGTCGCAGTTGTGGCGATAGGGAATTTTGCAACGCCTAGCTATGAACTGGGGATTGCGAATAAAATTGCAAGATTGGCTCTCCTCGTATTCGTTGCCCTGTTCCATGCCCCAGGGTTAATGATAGGGGTTACAGTGTATATCATTTATCTGGCTGGAATTCGTTCCTTTAATACTCCTTATTTATGGCCGTTAATTCCTTTTGCACCAAAGGCATTTATGCAGATCCTTGTTCGCAGAGCGGTTCCGGGTTCGCAGCTAAGACCGTCAATCATGAATACAAAAAATAGAGTCAGGCAGGAGCCGCAGCAATAAAGGGGAAATTTCGTGAGTCTAGTTTTTAAACAACTAGTTAGTTGCGGGCAACAGGATACCGTTTATTTGTACGATAGCCCGTTTAAGAAAAACAGAAGCAACCTGCTTCTGTTTTTTCTATACTATATAATAGAAAAGAAGCATTGTAGGACTAGGAAAATGATTGTGATTTTTGGATGTACATTGCGTATTAAAAGGGATTATGATAAAATTTATCTCTAAAATAGTCAGGTTATTTTGCAACAATATTCTTTGATTCATATAAGGAACGAGGGAAGCACATGTATTATTATGGGACCGCCACGGTCAATGATAAAGGTCATTTAGAAATTGGCGGGTTGGATACAATTGAATTAGTAAAAAAGTACGGTACCCCGCTTTATGTATATGATGTGGCATTAATCAGACAGCGGGCGCGCAGTTTTAAGGAAACTTTCGAGAAACATAACATGAAAGCTCAAGTTTCCTATGCCAGTAAAGCTTTCTCGTCTCTGGCGATGGTACAGTTGGCTGATGAAGAAGGGTTGTCTCTTGATGTGGTTTCAGGGGGAGAGCTTTATACAGCGATTGCTGCCGGTTTTCCGATGGAACGTGTACATTTCCACGGGAACAACAAGAGCAAGGAAGAGCTGATCATGGCATTAGATCATAAAATCGGTTATATTGTCGTAGATAATTTTTATGAATTAGAGCTTCTCGATGCTTTATGTGCAGAAAGAAAGCAGAGAATGGAAGTTGTATTACGTATTACTCCGGGGATTGAAGCACATACCCATGATTATATTATGACTGCGCAGGCTGATTCTAAGTTTGGCCTTGACTTGCAACAGGCGGAAGACGCGCTGCAAATAGCGATGCAATCTTCATGGCTTGTTGCAAGCGGGATTCATTGCCATATTGGATCACAAATCTTTGAAACAACAGGATTTAAGATTGCTGTACAAAAAATATTTGAAAAGCTTGCTCATTGGAAAGAGAGCCTCTCATTTGAAGCGTCGATTTTAAATCTAGGCGGCGGCTTCGGGATTCGTTATACGAGTGAGGATGAACCAAAGCAGGCTTCCGAATATGTTACTGAAATCATTATGGAAGTAAAAAAACAAGCTGAAAACTACAATTTGAGTGTTCCTGAAATCGGGATTGAACCGGGAAGATCACTAGTAGGGGATGCCGGGATCACCCTTTATAAAATCGGTTCCAGTAAAGAAGTACCGGATGTTCGTAAATATATTGCGATTGACGGCGGGATGACCGACAATATTAGACCGGCACTCTATCAAGCAAAATATGAGGCCGTTCTGGCCAATAAGCCGCTTGAGCAGCCTGCAGAGGTTGTTTCCATCGCAGGAAAATGCTGTGAATCTGGTGATATGCTGATTTGGGACTTACCGCTGCCGCATGCAGGAGATCAAGACATTTTGGCTGTCTTCTGTACAGGAGCGTATGGATATTCAATGGCAAATAACTATAATCGAATTCCACGTCCGCCTGTCGTCTTTGTTGAAAATAGCGAAGCGAAACTTGTGGTGAAACGAGAAACTTATGAGGATCTTGTCCACTTGGACGTGCCACTGAAGGAAACAGTAAAAGCTAAGCATCAATAATCGATGCTTAGCTTTTTTTACCATTTTAGGCATATGGGGAAGTATGCGTCCTGTTTTTAAAAAAAGAATTGACCTATGCAAACAGTCCTTTAATCCAATCAATCAGGCGGATGAAAAATTGTTTGATCTTTTCAAGCATGCCCTGACCTTCTTCGCTGCCAAGGTAATCGGTGATTTTATCTTTGGCGGCGTTTAGTTGATCGCCTACTTGATTCCAGTCAATATTTAAATCCTTCAGCTTATTAAAAAGATCGATTAAACTTTGAATTTGTTCTTCGGTTAACGTAATTCCAAGATCACTAGCAGCATTCTCAATAATGATGCGAATTTCCTCGATCGTTTTTGGCGGGTGCTTTGCCATTTCTTCTTTTATTTTCG
>CALGSR010000177.1 GCA_937902115.1 uncultured Bacillus sp.
AATGAAACTCTGCCGCCAATGAATACAACGGCTGAAAACATGGTGGTTTGGATTTATGAACAAATGAGTCAAGCGCTTGGACAAGAAGAGCGCAAAGAACAATATAATGGGGCAAGGATTGAATTTGTCCGCCTTTATGAAACACCGACCTCCTATGCCGAAGCCAGACGGGAGTGGATGGAAATTGAATAAAACAATCCCGGTACTAGAGATATTCGGCCCGACGATTCAAGGGGAAGGGGCTGTCATCGGGCAGAAGACGATGTTTGTCCGAACGGCAGGCTGCGATTATTCCTGTTCCTGGTGTGACTCCGCCTTTACTTGGGACGGCACGGCAAAGGACGAAATCAAACAGATGGATGCCTTAGAAATTTGGCAGGAGCTTAAAAAATTGGGTGGCAGCTCGTTTTCATTTGTTACGATATCAGGTGGAAACCCGGCATTGCTGAAGAACTTAGACAGCCTCGTCACTGTCCTAAAACAGAATGGAATCAAAATCGGTTTAGAAACCCAAGGCAGCAAATGGCAGGATTGGTTTTATCATATCGATGAATTGACTATTTCACCTAAAGCGCCTAGCTCTGGAATGGTGACAGACTTTACACTATTGGATCGTATTTTGGAAAAACTGCATAATAAGCATACTCATGAACAACATGTATCGCTAAAAGTCGTCGTGTTCAGTGACGAGGATTATGACTATGCGAAAAGCATTCATAAGCGCTATCCTGATGTGCCATTCTTTTTACAAGTTGGCAACAGCGATAGCAAAACAATGGAACATCAAGCACTCATAATGGACTTGCTGCAGAAATACGAAATGCTGATTGATAAAGTCATGCTTGATCCGGATTTAAATAATGTAAAAGTGCTGCCACAGCTGCACACCTATCTTTGGGGGAACAAACGCGGAGTATAGAAAAAAGGTGCGAAAATCGCACCTTTTTTCAGCTTATAATATCTTCAGATGGTTTTCCCATTAATACCGTACGCGGTTTGCTGCCCTCGTATGGGCCGACAATTCCCCTGGCTTCCATTTCATCAATTAATCTAGCGGCACGGGTATAGCCGATGCGAAAACGTCTTTGCAACATAGAAACCGACGCCGTCTGCATCTCCAATATTAAATCAACCGCTTCACTGTAAAGCTCATCCTCTACTTCACCCCGTTTTTGCGGAAGATCATCAGGAATCATGTCCTCCTGATATTGCGCCTTTTGTTGACCGATAACAAAATCAACTACTTCTTCCACTTCATCATCCGATAAAAACGCCCCTTGAACCCGGACTGGTTTTGAAGAACCAACAGGGAAAAATAACATATCTCCCCTTCCTAAGAGCTTTTCCGCACCACCCATATCAAGGATTGTTCGCGAATCTGTGGCAGATGAAACAGCAAAGGCAATTCTCGATGGAATATTCGCCTTAATGACGCCGGTAATAACGTCTACAGATGGACGCTGTGTCGCAATAATTAAATGAATGCCCGCGGCCCGTGCCATCTGCGCCAGTCTCGTAATCGAATCCTCTACATCACTTGAAGCCACCATCATTAAATCAGCGAGCTCGTCCACGATGACAACGATATAAGGGAGGAGCGGCTGCTTGTCATTTTCCTCGGCATTATGCCGTTTGACATGTTCATTGTATCCTTCAATATTCCGCGTCCCTGTGTGGGAGAATAACTCGTATCTTCTTTCCATCTCACTGACAACCTTCTGCAAGGCCTGCGAAGCCTTTTTCGGATTTGTCACAACAGGTGCCAGCAGATGGGGAACCCCATTGTATACATTTAATTCAACCATTTTCGGGTCAATCATCATGAGTTTTACCTCGTGAGGTTTTGCTCTCATGAGAATACTTGTAATGATCCCATTAATACAGACACTTTTCCCGCTCCCGGTTGAGCCGGCAACAAGTAAATGAGGCATTTTATTTAATTCAGCCATCACCGCTTCCCCGGTTACATCACGTCCCAAACCAATAAGCAGCTTTGCATCCGGTTTATTGTTTTGTTTGGACTCCAGCACTTCTCTTAAAGATACAACAGCAATTTCCGTATTAGGAACTTCAATGCCAATCGCAGATTTTCCTGGAATCGGCGCTTCCATCCGAATATCCTTGGCTGCCAGTGCCAAAGCTAAGTCATCGGTCAAACTAACGATTTTACTTACCTTCACTCCGACATCTGGGTGAACCTCATATTTCGTTACCGCAGGGCCTAGATGAACCTGTGTCACGGTTGCTTTTACACCAAAGCTTTGAAAAGTTCTTTCAAGTGTCGCTGCATTCGCATGAATTAATTCATACTCTCCGCTTTGATCTGTTATCTTCGGCTGTTTTAATATCGAAATTGGAGGCAATTGATAATCAACATTTTCTACCTCAGCAAATGACATTTGTCCAACGTCTTCTTCAGTATCCTCAGGTTCCTCTTTAGCCTTTGCTTCCGTTTCATTTTCTGGAGCTTGAGGCTGATAGACACGTTCCGTAAAGCTATTGATAATCGGCTCTACCCGAATCGACTCCTCTTCCTTCGCGTCTGACTGCCCGGCGACATGGATGATCGGATTCGCCTGATGCTCTTCCAACGCTTTTCGTGCTTTTACTTCCTCACGCTCAACCCTTCTTGTTTTGCGTTTTTCCACCTGTTCCTGCTTCCAATTTTTCACATCATTAACAAAACCTTGCCACTGCTGCTTTAAAAAATTCCCAATTGCAGTCAAACCCTTGCCGATTGCCTGACCAAAGGTTTTTCCTGTCAGCAATATGATTCCAATAATAATGAGGAGAACAGCGGCAATTTTTGAGCCGGCGTCATCAAATAGGAAGTGGAATAGGGCAAATAACACTGCCCCTATCATGCCTCCGCCCAGATCCGTTGTACTGTCTTCTCCTTTTACTTCCATCCAATACAATTCAAAAGTATTTGAGATGACACTTGGATTTTCAAAGCGGCTGCCATTTGAAAGAAGCTGGAAAAGCGTGACATGACTTAAAAGCAATAAGGCCGCAATAATTAAGTAGAAACCAATTAACTTAGTCGTAAATAAAGAAGGCGTTTCTCGTTTCCACATTAAATAAACACTATAAACCACCATCAGCGCCAGTGCGATCATGTACCATTCACCAATAAAGAAGCGGAAAAAGAGTACGATTACATGACCGACAGCCCCTAAATTTGCAATTGAAATGATGGCTAAAGTAATCAATATAAGGGCTATTAATTCAAATTGAATCGTCCGTTTGATTTGAGTTGTTTTTCTCGATTGCCTTCTTTTCCTTTTCGCCATCGTATCACCTTACTAATTCATTTTTTATGCTGTGAATGAAGAGAGCAGCCAAAATGGCTGCTCTTCTCTTTTCAATACTAGTATTATATCACAACGAATGCACGAACACCTATTTTCTCCGGGAAAAAAGCCATTAGAAGGGCTTGTTCGACAAAATCATTCCTGGGACACAACGGTTATTTAGATAGTGGCTCGGATCGGTACTCATAATTTGTACGACACGATAACTCTGATTTTCATCTCGTTCGACTAGCAATGGAATCCCATCGTATTGAATAATTTCCTGTTTTCCAAACTCAGATACCGGTGTTTGAAAAATTAATTCCTGAGGAATCGTTGTATATAAAATCATTTTTCTATATGTATAGACTATTAGGTAGTCTTAAAACTAAATAACAAAGTTCAAAGTTTAAATGCCAAATACTGTTAATTTTCAGCTAACCTGAAAATCCTACTCATCTGTTCTTTGTTATTTGTTATTTATACTTTTATTTAAAGTTCCTCATAGGTAGTCCTAAAATCAAACAACAAAGTTCAAAGTCCAAATATCAATTATTGATTTACACACAGCTTAAAAATTCTCATTATTTGTTCTTTGTTATTTATACTTTTCACTTTTGTTCAAGTTCCTCATAGGTAGTCTAAAAACTTAAAAACGCCAT
>CALGSR010000178.1 GCA_937902115.1 uncultured Bacillus sp.
GCACAGCTATCGTCATTGCCGGCAGTATCGGTTTAGCTGTCATGCAAACCAATACAGGGATGCATTGGATTATGCTTTTGTCTGCTGTGCTCGGATTCGGTTTTGGCATCGTGATTACGACCTTTACGGTTGCTGTTCAATCGGCCGTCGATTGGTCGCTTCGGGGAGCGGCAATGGGTGCGCATAATTTAATGAAAAGTCTCGGGCAAACGATTGGGATTGCAGTTTCGGGCTTATGGCTCAGTGAACAGCTTTATGGGCAAGAGCTGGAAAGCAGTTTGCATACAGTCTTTATGATCCTTGTGCTCCTTGCCATTCTAGCCTTTGCTGTTACTTGTTTTTTAATGGCAAAAAAAGAAAAGAACGTGCTGCATCATAGGACAGAAAACTAAAAAGCTGCAATAAGGGACAGTGTTCAAACTGTCCCTTATTTTTTACTTATTCTGCTGTCTCTTCATCGCTTTTAATGCGACCTTTTCCAGTCCATTGCCTCTTTCTTCTGCAAACTCTTCATCTGCTTTAGGTAACGCATGATTCCTTTTACGCTTTTTCGCCATTCCACTCACAACCTTTCATTGTTCTTGATGCCGGGCTTTATGTAAAACATTTTTGTAAAGGGCATCTCTTTTTAGTTTGCATTTGTTTTGCCACGATATGCTTGTTGGTTTATGATCCAAATAAAAGGAAAATGATGGTATGATAGATTTCAAACTAGCCTTTATTTTTTAAAAAGGAATGATAAATAAATGAAGTTAAATGGGGATACACAATATATCCGTTCGATTCGTCTAAATGAGGAACGAATTCTTTCATTTAATGATTTTCCCTTGAATCTTCCTGTGGTTAAACATTTCAGGGAAATGGCCTTGCACCCGAATGTGACGTATATCATCGGCGAAAATGGCATGGGGAAATCGACTTTATTAGAAGGAATTGCTATTGCTTTGGGATTTAATCCCGAGGGAGGGACATTGAATTTTAATTTTTCAAGCTATGATTCTCACTCCAATTTAGATCAATATCTTCGGGTAGTGAAAGGGGTCGAGCGGGCACGGGATAGCTTTTTCTTTCGTGCGGAAACCTTTTATAATGTTGCTTCTAACATTGAGGAGATGGACAAAGAGCCTTCTTCCGGTGCAAGGGTGATTGATTCATATGGAGGTGTTTCTTTGCATGAGCAATCCCATGGAGAAGCTTTTTTTGCTGCATTTACGGAACGGTTTCAAGGGAATGGCCTTTATATTCTTGATGAGCCTGAAGCTGCCTTATCCCCGTTAAGACAATTGTCGATGTTAGCGAGAATCAACGAGCTTGTCCAGCAAGGGTCGCAGTTTATCATCGCGACGCATTCGCCTATCATTATGGCCTATCCCGATGCGAAAATTATCCAGTTGACGGAAGAAGGGTTGACGGAGGTTTCATTGGAGGAGACGTCTCACTACTCGATTATGGAACAATTTTTTTCTGATCGGAAGCGGCTGCTGCATCACTTGTTTCAATAATTGTCGTTTTTGAAAAAGGTTTCGATTAATAATTTTGCCGGATTAATGGGAGATTACGCGGATAAAAACGAAAAGTTCTTTCTGAAGGAGAAAGGGTTTTATTTCATAAAAGAAGAATACAAGTACATAACCAATTCCATGCAACCGAGTTCAACCACATGGAAAAATAGAGCTGATGGGGAAACAAAAGAATTTGCTTTCCGATGCTGGTCTGGGAAATGAGCTGAATCAAATGAAAATCAGCAGGTAAAGACAAAAAGAAAGATGTTAAACATTTGCGCAGGAGGTTGTTTTTCATGTTTCGATTTATCTTTCAATTCGGTGCTGCCTCTGTTGTCTTTTTATTTTCGATGATTGCTGCCTGGTATGAAGGCAGTGCGCTTCTCGATCATCCTTCAGAATGGAAAATGACCACTCCTTTTACTCAATTGCTTCATGGACCGGTACAGTCAGAACGTGATATTTTGCAGTGGGACTTTTTTATTTATGCCGCAAAATATCAGCCAACCTACCCAATGATTATGCTTATAAGCGGTTTATATTTACTTCTTTTTTTGGGCTATTACATTTTTAAAAGAGCGAAAAAATGGTATGCCGTCTATCTTGTTTGCCTAAGTGGCGGATTGTTTATGCTCAGTATCTTTCATTTCTTTGCGACAGGTGATGGCAGCAAAATGTTCGTCCTCCTTGCCACTTGTGCTTCCGTTTGTTTGCTTTCAGGGTTCATCACATATTTGACTGCCACGATCAAGATGAGAAAAATGACGATGAAAAAAATAGTAGACTTAGGGGAATAAGGAATAATGCCGGCCGAATGATCATTTGGCCGGCTTTGCTATGTGGATAGTCAGATGCCTTTAGTTAGTAGATTTTGTTATCTGTAATCGAAAAAACCGATAGATTATGTTTGGCAAGTCTTGAAATCGTATGAACGAAAGATTATTTTTAAAATAGTAATAATGGACTTGCAGCTGATTATTTAAGTAAAAGAGCGGGTCCAATTAAATGTAGGAGAATAGGATGTTGATTTCATTAAGACAGTTTTTTAATAAAAAACAAAATCGTACGAGCCGAACGGCTATGCTACTTATTGCTTTATTAACAGCGATTACGAGCGAAATTAAAATTGTTCCATTTGCGGGGGATCCTTCGTTCCGTTTTGGATTAGGGAGTATTGTGTTTTTTCTCCTTATTCTGATCTGGCCGCCACGATCTTTATTGCGAGCAGGTGTTGTTACGGGGGCAACAGTTGTTTGCTTTCGTATCATAGAAGACATGCTGCTACGTGATATTATTGTTTCGGTAAGTTTTAAAAATCATTTACCGGCATTGTTATTTTATCTAGTATTTTCAATTGGTTTACAGATTATCAACATTGAAAAATATAAAACATCTCCACTTATTTTAGGTTGTTATGCGGCACTCTTTGAATTTATCGGAAATGGCGTGGAACATCTTACGCGCCAATGGCTGAATCAAGTCGAGTTAGGGTTTCGCGACTGGGCCATCTTATTTGGGGTAGCCATATTTCGCAGCTCATTTGTTGTCGGATTATATAGTTCCATCATCGTCTCAGAACAAAAGAAACGTGTGCAAGAAATGCTTGAAGTGGGTTCAGAGCTTTATTCAGAAACGCTTTATTTACAAAAATCAATCAATCATATTGAGCAAATTACGGCTTCCAGTCATGATTTATATCGTAGATTGAAAAAGAAAGAACTTCATCAGTTAGGGATTCAAGCCCTTCATATTGCACAAGAAATTCATGAAGTAAAAAAAGATTCACAGCGGATTTTATCAGGATTGTCAAAATTAACAATGGGAAATAGCGAAAGACCAATGTTTTTATCTGATGTGATTCATCATGTCGTTTCCGCAAATAAAAAATACAGTGAACTATTAAAAAGGAATATACTCATTCAGACCACTATCTTTGTTGATTTTGAAACGGAAGAGAGCATTCCACTGCTCGCAGTTTTTAATAATTTATTTGCCAATTCGGTAGAATCGATTTCGGAAAAAGGGGAAATTCATCTGGAACTATTCGAGAAAGCAGAAAATACTTGTTTCGTTATAAAGGATTCGGGGAAGGGAATTCCGAAAGAAGATAGCTCCATCATCTTTGAACCGGGATACACGACGAAGTTCAACGAACACGGTGTAGCTGCTACCGGTATAGGGCTTTCTCATGTTCAAGAAATTGTGCAGAAATTGGAAGGGAAAATACAGGTGAAAACATCTGAAGGAGGGACCGAATTTTTTATCTCCATCCCA
>CALGSR010000179.1 GCA_937902115.1 uncultured Bacillus sp.
ATAGGTCATTGACTAAGCACACTTTGCATATTTTCTAATGGAGCATCTCCCCATAACCGTTCCAGGTTATAATAGCCCCTTTCATCACGATGAAAAATATGGGCGATGACATCACCTAAATCAACCAGGATCCACTTCGCCTCATCATAACCCTCGATTCTTTTAACATTACTGCCAAGTTCCAATACTTTATCCTTCATTTCCTTTGCAATTGCCTGTACTTGTTTATCTGAATTCCCATGACAAATAATAAAATAGTCTGCCACAAGAGAAATTCCTTTCATATTCAAAACTACAATTTCCTCTGCCCTTTTATCATCAGCAGCTTTTACCGCTGTTTCCAGTAATTGACGTTCATTCATTCAATCGGCCTCCTTGGATATTAAATCATTATATGTCAAAATGGTCAGCGGAAAGACACGCTGATTCTTTTTCAATAAAAAATGAATCGTATTTTTAATCGCCTGTAATAAAGCTTGTTCCAGATTCTCTTCTGCCATTTCTCTTACTTCCTCAACCCCGGGAAAATGTCTCCCAGGTTCAATATAATCGGCTAAATAAATGACTTTTTCTAAACAAGTCATGTTCGGTCTCCCGGATGTATGGTAGCGTATCGCATCAAGAATCTCTAAATCAGTTATTTCAGCTTCCTTTTCAACTAAATAGGCGCCGACTGGAGCATGCCAGAGCTCACTGTTAAATTGGAGCAGTTCATCTCCCAGCTGCTGCTGTTGAATGATTAATTTCATTTCCTCTTTATCACGAAACTTCGCATAATCATGAAAAATAGCGGCTAGCTCGGCTCTTTTCTTATCTGTGCCATATTTTCCTGCTAATTGAACAGCTGTTTCCATAACCCCGAGCGTATGTTCATAGCGGTGCTTTGTCAATTGTTTTTTGACAATTTCTAATGCTTTTTCGCGATTCATATAACCCATTCTCCTCAATATATTCCCTAACTGCATCTGGAACGAAATAGCGAATACTTCTCTGTTCTTTTAGTCTATTTCTAATCATGAGGGATGAAACCTCAAGATTTGGTATACTGACAGTCAGAATCGGGTATGGCGGCTCATGTTTATAGTCAGGCCGATTGACACCCACAAAATTGATCAACCTTAACAATTCCTCTATTTTATACCACTTTGGTAAATATTCAATCATATCTGCCCCGATAATGAAATAAAATTCATGATCATACTGTTTCATTAATAGCTTCATCGTATCATACGTAAAGGATCTGCCGGGACGGTCCAGTTCAATCGTCTGTACATGAAACTGCGGATGATCCTTTATCGCTCTCTGTACCATTTCCAGCCGATGCATACTTGTTACTTCATTGGGACTTTCTTTATGGGGAGGCTCCTGATTAGGCATAAACCAAACCTCATCTAAATCCAGCTCTGTTCTCACTTCATCTGCAATAATGAGATGTCCCAGATGCGGTGGATTAAAGGTTCCCCCCAAGATACCAACCTTCTTCAGAGCTTTCCCCCCTTATCCAAATAAATGATAAAACGCCCCGCTAAATAGTCTATAACGGAGCGGCTTTTGATTACATCCATTTGCGATCATCGGTACCCTCAGGAAACAATAATTTACTATAGTCTTTACTATTTCAAATGATGTAAACCGGGTCTATTTATGGAAGAACCAGCTGTTTATTTTCTTTCGATTCCTTATAAAGGACAATCATGTTACCAATGATCTGTACTAGTTCTGCACGAGCACCATTTGAAAGTACTGCTGCAACTTCATTTTTATCTTCATCACAATTTTGCAAAATACTGATTTTCAGTAATTCCCGCGCTTCTAGCGCTTCATTGATTTGTTTTATCATATTTTCATTCACGCCGCCTTTTCCTACTTGAAAAATAGGATTCAGATGATGTGCTTTTGAACGTAAAAATCTTTTTTGCTTCCCAGTTAGCATTTTTTTCCTCCTAGCTGTTTCAAAACAACGGCTTCCATTCTCTTAGCATCCGGGAATATCCCAGTCCACTTTTCAAAGGCCAATGCCCCTTGATAAATAAACATTGGAATTCCATTTTGTGTGCTGGCTCCTTGTTCTCTTGCCTTGCTTAAGAACATAGTTTCCAGCGGTGTATAAATAATGTCACTGACCAATGTACCTTCTTTAAGATTCTTAAGTTGAATCGGGACTTGGTCTACTTTTGGATGCATCCCGACTGAAGTAGTCTGAATAATTATATCGTATTCACTGAAGTCTTCCTTTGCCTCGGAAATGACCATGACTTCAGAATCAGTTTTATACGGACAATGTTGGATGAGGTTCTCCGCAGATTGCGGCGTTCGATTCGCAATATCTATTCTTTTGACCCCTTCATAGGCCATTGTATAATAGATCGCCTTTGCGGCACCGCCTGCTCCAACCAAAAGAACGGTTTTACCCTCTACATCGGCAACAACTTGTTTAATTCCTGCAAAATAACCGGTTCCATCTGTATTATAACCAATCAATTTCCCATCTTTGTTGACAACCGTATTCACGGCACCAATCGCTGCTGCAAGCGGATCAATTTCATCCAACAAAGGCATAATCGCACTTTTATGGGGAATCGTTACATTAAAACCTGATAGATTAATCGCTTTAAATCCTTTTACGGCATCCTCCAAATTGGATCCTTTAATATGAAAGGCGAACATTTCAGCATCCACTCCATAGAATGCAAATAAATCATTGTGCATGGCCGGTGACATGGAATGCGCAATCGGATCGCCTATTACCCCATATAACTTTTTCAGATGATTCCCCTCCCTTACCAATGACTGTACTTTTTCTATTTTTTATAAACCTTGTGAAAAGCCCGCATAATAAATAAAAAATTAAATTAATGATTTTCTAATAAAGGAATGTACCCCTTTTGGTGCATAGGCTGCCACGACCGCACCAGGTTCGTTTACGGTAATCCAGCCAAGTCCTGAAAAAACAATATCTGTTTTTCCTTCTTTAATCGTATATTCATGCCTGACCAAATCTGGAAAATGGTCCAATTGATTCTGCCCCGGCGGCACAAGGAGATCTCCTTTTTGCCGCGAGTATAATTCATCCGCATTCTCCATCTTTGTCCGATGAATCATGAGATCATTTGAAAAATAGCAGGAAAATGCTCTTTTTCCGCCCTTTATATAATCAAACCTTCCAAGACCGCCGAAAAATAAAGTTTGTCCTTCGTTTAACTGGTACACCTTTGGTTTAATTTCCTTTTTCGGTGTAATTACCTTTAAGTCTTGTTTTTCAACAAAGTGAGCCATTTGGTGATGATTAATAATTCCGGGGGTATCCACTAATACTTTTCCATCGGCAAGTGGAATTTCAATAATATCAAGAGTTGTACCCGGGAAATGGGAAGTCGTGATAATATCCCCTTCACCTGTTACTTCTTTTAATATTCGATTGATGAAAGTTGATTTCCCAACATTTGTACATCCGACAATATAGACATCTTTTCCCTCTCTATATTCATCAATCGCTGCTGCTGCTTCCTTCATTGCATACCCCTTTGATGCACTGACTAATAAAACATCCACCGCTTTTAAGCCAAGTTCTTTTGCCTGTTGTTTCATCCAATTAATTAGTTTATTCGGTTTAACTGATTTTGGCAGCAAGTCGGACTTATTTCCAATTAAAAGCACTTTGTTTTTTCCAACAAACCGGTGCAGTCCCGGGAGCCAGCTTCCATTAAAGTCAAAGATATCGACAATCTTCACAATTAAAGCATTCTGCCTTCCGATTTCATTTAATATCCGTAAGAAATCATCGTCTGTTAAGCTGACATCTTGAATTTCATTATAATGTTTTAAACGAAAGCAGCGCTGACAGATAATAACTTCCTTTTGTAAAGCCGACGAGGGTGCATAACCCAACCCTTCAGGATTTTCTGTTTGGATTTGCACACCGCATCCGACACAAGAATATTGTTCACTCAAATCTTTATTCCTCCCATTGTAACATGCCTTTTTTTCTAAACCAATTCAACATTCTTCTCTCTACAAAGCGATTAAATTGCGTCGCAAGTCCATCCGATTGTGATACTGGCACAACTAAAATCGTCTTAAAACCGCTCCGATTCCCACCTAATATATCTGTTAACAGCTGATCGCCAATCACAACCGTCTCTTCTTTCTGTAACCCCATTTGTTTCGCAGCCCGTAGAAAGGCATGTGTCATTGGCTTTCTGGCTCTGTATACAAAAGGAATTTGCAGCGGATCTGAAAAAACTTTCACCCTATTTTCATTATTATTTGAAACAATTGTTACCTTTATATTTTGCTGCTTCATTTTCTCAAACCATTCGCTCACTAGCGGTGTTGCTAAGGGACGATCCCATTCTACCAGCGTATTATCAAGATCTGTAATAATCCCCTTTATTCCCTTCTCTTTTAAAACACTGGGTTGTATATCCAAAATACTTTTAACATGTTGATTAGGAAGAAATTGTTTCAACACTATACTCTACACCTCTATATCAATTTCCGAGATCACAAATTCCGATTTTGTCAATCAAACGCCACTATTTCATGAAACTCTTTTTCATTAGACAATAATACCTTTAACATCATAACCAATTTTATCAATTCTTTCAAAAATATTTCTGCATCCTATGACGATTTCAGTAGAAACTCGAAAACTTTTCGACAGCAATCAACAGTTTGATATTTTGTGGATAACTTTATGCACAATATACCCTTCTACTTTGTATAGATATTTCTAGTTATTAACAAAATATTCACAATTTATCCACTTAGCGATGTGGATAAGAGAACGATTGTTCTTAAGGACTATTTTTGCTAAAGTAAGAATACAAACAAGCCTTATTGAATAGAATGAGCTTTTCTCCTCGCAGAACTCTTACATAAAGCATTTGCTAATTTCATCATCGTGCCAGCACAATTAGCAAAAAATGGAGGTGAATTCTGACATGCGCAAGTTGTCAGACGAACTGCTTATTGAAACTTACTATAAAGCCAAAAAATTAGATTTAAGTCTCGATTTTATCATCTTACTTGAGAAGGAACTTCAGCGGCGCTCCATCTACCCAAAAACCACAATCTCTTCAAGGGGCTGAATCCCGTTCCTCCCCTTTTTACAAAGGGGGCAGATTTCCTTTTTAATGCTTGGAATTCTTCAGAAATCCGATGCACTCGCCAACATGAATCGGACAAGGGCTATGAATGGAAGGGGCTGTTTCGAATAATCCTTCTTCAAATAATAAGACAACGGTCGAGCCAAATGTGAAATAGGCTATTTCCATTCCTTTTTCTACCTTTTCTCCAATATCATGCATTTAACAAACATTGCACCTATTTTCACAATCGCAATGAACCGGTTATCAAGACTGACCTCTGTAATCGTCCGATAATTCTTTGAAAGCGGACTTTTTCCATATCTCAGGCCATATTTATTGACGGGATAGGACGATGAACCTAGTGTCCATTGCTGCGTCACCACCCCACTTACAGGGCTGTGAATACGATGATAATTACTGGGACTTAAATAAAAGATGACATAAGTTCCTTTTTTATATTTTTGCGCTTGGGATATTCCGCCCAGCATTTCCGGAATGGAATAGCTTTTCCCCTTCACCATCATCTCATGATTCATCGTAATGATCCCGATATCCTCTATCACGGCATCAACCGGACTCACAACAGCATCTTTATTATGATCCACTTTTCGAGCATCCTGCTTCAATTGTCTGACAAAAAATTCATGTAAGGATGCTCGAAAAGTGGATCATAATAAAGATGCTGTTGAGGAAGCGATTCGCC
>CALGSR010000180.1 GCA_937902115.1 uncultured Bacillus sp.
TCCGAATGCAAAGGTGTTACGAAATGGACAAACAGCGGAAATTCCCTCCAGAGAGGTGGTCGTTGGCGACATTCTCTATTTGGATGCAGGTGATTTTATCCCCGCAGATGGAAGACTGATTATGAATCACAGTCTCCAGGTAAATGAAAGCTCCTTAACAGGTGAATCATTAGCCGTGCAAAAGGAACTCGAACCAATTACAGAGGCTGATGTTTCCCTTGGGGATCGAAAAAACATGATATTTTCGGGCAGTTTTGTCACTTATGGAAGAGCGACGTCTGTCGTAACGAATACTGGTATGCAAACTGAGATTGGAAAGATTGCCGGGCTGCTAGAATCCGCGCAGGAAAAGAAAACACCATTACAAATAACCTTAGATCATTTTGGTAAAAGACTGGCTATTGCCATTATCTTCATCGCTCTTATTATTTTTAGTGTTGATATATATCGCGGACAGGAAATTGTTGATTCCTTCATGTTCGCTGTTGCATTGGCAGTTGCTGCGATTCCTGAAGCTTTAAGCTCGATTGTCACGATTGTCCTTGCTTTTGGCACCCAGAAGATGGCGAAGGAAAATGCCATTATGCGGCAACTGCATGCAGTCGAAAGCCTTGGAAGCATCTCAGTCATTTGTTCAGACAAAACAGGAACTTTAACGCAAAATAAAATGACCGTGCAAAAGGTATTAGTCGATAAAAGAGTAATAGCACATGATCAATTAAATACTGAACATCCTTTGGAAAAAAACTTTCTACTCATGGCACTGTTATGTAATGATTCGATCACAATGGATAAAAAGGAAATCGGAGATCCTACCGAAGTCGCGTTAACGAATTTAGGCGAAGAATACGGGATGGATGAATTGGTTGTCAGAGAGGAATACCAGAGGACCGGGGAGATTCCGTTTGATTCGGATCGGAAGTTGATGAGTACCGTAAATAAAGTCGATGGCCGCTATATCATGATTACAAAAGGGGCTCTCGATGTTCTATTATCCCGGGTTAGTAAAATGGACACTTCAGAAGGGTTGGTTGAATTTACAGAGCAGCAACGCAGAAAAATTGAAAAGATCAACCGAGATTTCTCTACGGAGGGGCTGCGCGTCCTTTGTTTTGCTTACAAAGAGGTTCGAGAGGATCAAGAAATAAATATTGTTGATGAGAATGACTTGATCTTTGTCGGCTTAACCGCAATGATGGATCCTCCTAGACCTGAATCAAAGGAAGCCGTTGAATCCTGTATCAGTGCCGGAATCAAGCCGGTTATGATCACAGGCGATCATAAAATAACGGCTGCAGCCATTGCGAGGCAGATTGGGATTTTGAAAGATGAATCAGAGGCAATAGAAGGAGTCGAAATTGAAAAATTCACTGATGAACAGCTAAGAGAAAAGGTGGAACATCTTTCGGTTTATGCCCGGGTGTCTCCTGAACATAAAATTCGTATTGTAAAGGCATGGCAGGATAAAGGCAATGTTGTCGCAATGACAGGGGATGGCGTCAATGATGCGCCGGCCTTAAAGCAAGCGGATATTGGGATTGCGATGGGGATTACGGGCACAGAAGTAGCGAAGGATGCCTCATCGATGATTTTAACCGATGATAATTTCTCGACGATTGTGAAGGCTGTCTCGAACGGACGAAGCATCTATGCGAACATTAATAACTCGATTCGCTTTCTGCTATCAGGGAATACGGCCGGTATTCTGTCAGTTTTATATGCTTCCATGCTTGCGTTGCCGGTACCATTTGCTCCTGTTCATCTTTTATTTATCAATTTATTGACAGACAGTTTACCTGCTATTGCCTTGGGGTTAGAACCGCACAACAAAAAGATCATGAAAGAAAAACCGAGAGATGTGCACCAGCCATTACTCAACCTTTCTTTTTTGAATAAGGTGGGAATAGGTGGATTATTAATTGCCATTTCAACATTGATTGCTTTCCATATCGGTCTTGAAACGGGAAACGAGGCAGTCGCCAGTACGATGGCATTTTCAACATTATGTTTAGCCAGATTATTTCATGGTTTTAATACGAGATCGAAACAATCGATTTTCCACATAGGGGTATTCACAAATCATTATTTGTGGTTTGCGCTCATCCTGGGAATCATTCTCTTGCATCTTGTGCTATTCATCCCGCCGCTCATGGGTGTTTTTGAAGTCGCTACTTTAACAGGGACACAGCTGGGCTATATCTATGGACTCTCCATTATGCCACTGATAGTTATTCAGCTCTATAAAGTGATTTTTGTAAGATAAGCGAGGACTAGTGACAGGAAAAAAGCGGAGAACCCTAGGTTCATCCGCTTTTCTTATTTATAGATCGAAATGAAAGGCAGTATGATAATGAGCAGGGAGAGGAAGGTGACAGCCATTGCCCCGGTTCTTTGCTTCTCCTTCCACAATGTAATCGCAAAACCAAAAGTATAAAGGGTGATAATTAGCAGCACAAGGAAAGCAAAAAGATTCATTTATTCCTCCATTTTTTTAATTTTAGTTGTCTGTTTGCCGTAATCAACGATGTCAATCTTTGACTTCACCGTGATATCGGCTTCAATAAACGCTTGCGGCCAATTAAAAGCTTGGTACTCTTTTATCGTGGCAAAATATCTTCTCGCATAAACAGATAAAGGATACGGAGCCCCCTTTAGCTCAGTTTGGGATTTTTTAAGGACCTCTTCCATCCCCTCTGATAAAAAAACGGTCAGCTTTTGTTTTAATTTGTGCTGGTTCTTATCATCCTTAAAGTTAACCATCGATGGATTAGCTAAAACCTCAATCGCAAATGGAACCGTAATCTCAATTTTCGGTTTTGCTCCCTTAAGATTCATTTTTACTTTATTATTCTCTGTTTTTAGCAGCCTAAAGGCCATCTTTTCCTTTTTATTTGAAAAAAGATCGGGGGTACTCATCAATATACCTTCAATGTTTGTTGTGTCATCTAAAGTATTAATAATTCGTGTTTGCTGCCCTGATAATTTATCAATCATTTTTCCGTTTTTAAAAACCGCTGACCCAAGAAATTGTGTATCGTCTAGGTCGCCGGTGACATTTAATTCTCCTGCAACATATTCATCCTCCCCTTTGATTTCAGGGTTCTTCTCTCTATTTGTTGATGTATACATTGCCAAAAAAAGATCACTACCCCCTTCAATGGTTTTAAAGAAGCGAAAAAGCGTCGAGTCGGGGATTAATCCGTTTTCGATTCCATGATCAATCATAAATTCAAAGTATTTATGGGGCCGGGTTTCCATCCTTGGTTTGTTCCGCAGAAAATATTCATGTGCCTTTTCCTTGCTGACAGCTAAAAAACTATCGAGCCTAATTTCTTTATCCCTTAAAGCGTCGTACAGTGTTGTGACTAACATCGGCTCCTTTGCAAATTCCTCCGAGACAATAATAATTTTTAATAATTCATAGCTGATTGTACGCGATATGACAGCGTTGGCTGTTCCTTTTGCTGTTAGAAAATCATTAGCATCAAAGGAAATGACCTCTTTTGCCTTTTCGTTTGAACCTCCGCCGCCTTGCATACTGCCTACTTCCGGATTGGCAATTAGCATCGTCACCTTAATTTTCCCTTTATCCTTCGATGGATCGAGCCCGAGTCCGATCACATAGGCGGTATCTTCGAGTTCACTTTGATCCCAGCAGCCGGTCAAGATACATATAACAGCAAGAAGTAAAAACCAGTTACATACTTTTTTTCTGTTTCGCATGTTTAAATTCTCCTTTAATGAGGGCGATTAACCATAAAAGAACACATAAAATGGGATACAGCGGACCTGCAATATATTGGATTTTATTTTTAAAATCAAATGAAACATCTATTGGTGCTTCAGGTATCATGCCAATTAGCAAATAGATTGCCGCTAACGAAGGAATTAAATATTCGAAATCCTTAATTTTAAATAAATGACCAAACATATAACTATTGATATATAGAAAAGCAGAAAAGCGAACGAATGCAGCCATAAGCCAAATAGGCAGAAATAAAATTTCAATATTGGAAAGAAAACGCCCAAATGAAATGTAACGGATTGCTATGTGGAAGGGATAACCGATTCCAGACAACATGACATCAAAGAGGCAGATGAAAACTAAAATAGCGATACTTAATTGAATAACCACGTAAAGATAGGCAAGCCAAGTGCTTTTTTTATAATCCTTAAAGGAAATGACAAGGGGGATGATCATGGTCAGTCTAGAAAGGCCCCCCTTGAAGATTTCTGCTTTGCCAGTACCCCATAAAGGAAATATGGCTGAAAGATTAGCATCCTGTAAACATAAGAGTAAGGCGAGATAAAATGAAATGATGACATAGAAAATAACAAGATAGGAGACAGAACCAATATGTTGGATTCCTTTTTTTGCGCCATAGGCACAAATAAACATGAGTAGCGCATAAATTACTAGATTCGGTGTTGTTGTAAAATAATAGGTCCGAATAATATTCGTATATGTTCTGGAATCGAAAGAGATAACAGCAGAATTAATGATAAAAATAAGCAGGCAGATGAAAAAGCCGAAAAACTTGCCGCATAGATGCCCAATGAGCTCAAAAAGAGTTTTTTCCGAGTGAATTGAAAATGTTTTTAAAAGTAAATAAAAAGGAATAAAAAAAATGACACCGGCAATTATCGGGATCATCCATGCTGCGTTCTGTACATGGTTATACAGAATAGCCGGTGTATCTTCCGTCGCCTTCGCACCGACCATTAAGATGGCTATCGATACATATTCACGAATCCCTAATTTTCCTTGCTGTTTCATGTTATTTTATTCCTTTCTGTTTTTGACCATATCTTTTGGTTTTGCATATCCGGGACGAAACCTTTCCTTTATTGGAACATGGCGAATAACCAAATCCTTGGAAGAAAAGAAATGCGGCGTCATCGGTGCAAAGTAAGGGGTGCCGAATGATTTTAATGAGACTAAATAGAATAGCCCAAGAATAAATAACGCCGTTGCGCCATAGATGCCGATAAATCCTGTTGCAAAAATAAATAAGAAGCGAATCATGCGGATAGCGAAGTTCATGCTGACATCACTGATGATAAACGAGCTTAGACCGCTCAAAGCAACGACAATAATGACAATCGGGCTGATAATATTTGCTTGTACTGCTGCTTGTCCAAGAATGAGTGCGCCGACAATCCCGATGGTTGGACCAATTGGAGACGGTACGCGCAAGCCTGCTTCACGAATGAGTTCAAAGGCAAGTTCCATAAGTAAGATCTCAATGATAGACGGGAAAGGGGTCCGTTCCCTTGAACCGGCAATTGCCATTAATAAATCGGGCGGGAGCATCCCAAAGTGAAAGTTCGTTACTGCAATATAAAAGGATGATGTGAAAAGTGCGATAAACATTGCAATCAGCCGCAAAATACGAATAAAGTTTCCGTACGGTGTACGCAAGTAATGATCCTCCGGCGAATGAATGATGCTCCAAAAAGTTGCCGGCAGGATGAGACAACTGGGTGAATTCGACATTAATAAAATAATATGCCCTTCCTCGATATAGGAGGCAGCCCGGTCAGGACGTTCTGTATATAAAAAGGTAGGGAATAAAGACCTTGGGCGCTCTTCTAAGTATTGCTCTAAGATGCTTAAATCGAGAACCTTGTCAATATCCAGTGAATCTAACCGCTCCTTAAAGTTCTGCAAGAGCTCATCATTTACCAAATCCTTTTCATAAACGAGAAATACATCATTTCTTGAGCGCTTTGAAACTGCTTGTGATTCAACGATTAAGTTTTCATTTTTAATTTTTTTACGAATGAGGGAAATGTTATCAATCACTCTTTCGTTAAATGATTCCTTTGCCCCCTTGACGATGACCTCATTCTCTGACTTTTCAATAGAACGGCCGCTTATACTAGTTGTTTCAAATAAATAGCATTCCTGCATGCCATCGACAAAGAGAGCGGTTATGCCGCCAGTAATCAGTTCCGTGATTTTCCCAACCTGTGTTTCTTTCTTTACGACAGGATAGGTAACGATATCCTCGATGTTTTTGGAAGGATGCTCAAAGGTTATCAGTTTTTCCAAGATGCCTTCCTGAATATTTTGGGTATCTACCATTGTGCTGATATAAAGGATAAAGGCCCGGCGGTTTAGTGAGCGGATGGTAAATTCCCGCAGTTTCACATCTGTATTTTGCGGGAAGCTAAAAAGTGTTTTAAATGTTTCAAGATTTTCCTCCAAACGCAGGTTGATATCTTGTTCCTTTAAATCTGCATTCTGTGCTCCGGATTTTTCCTTAAAGTTTGGTTCCGTATTTAGTCGTTTAAGCACGGATTTGAGTAATTGCTTTTTCATCAGATTATTCCCCCAATGCATATCATTATCTTTTACAAATCAGGTGAAATTATGTAAAAAAAGGGATGCTTTATTCTAAGTGGTTTCTTATGGTGAATACTTTCCATTTATTAGTGGAAAATAGGATAAATATCGCTTTAATAGTGAAAAGATTTGAAATGAGGTACTGAATTCGGGAACGGTAAGTGGTATAATACTCCGTGGATTTTATACAAGATTTATAGATGAAGTATTTGGAATAAAAGTGAGCGGGAGTAGCTCATTTGAAAGGAGGAAAAGGATGAACCAGCTATTTGAGCCAAAGGATAAACGGTTTAAAGTGGCACATAGGGAAGCATTGATCGGTGTTGTACTCGTCTTGATTAATTTCCTTTTGTGGTTTGGCTTTGCTTATGGAATGGGCTCGGGTGATCCGCGGGAATACAAATACATATTCGGTTTGCCCCAATGGTTTTTCTACAGCTGTATCATTGGCACGCTTATTAGCACTGTGCTTGTTTTACTTAGTGTAAAATACCTTTTCAAAGAAGTTTCGTTTGATGATGATGACAGGGGCGGCGAGAGCAAGTAATGAATACAGCAGTTATATTGCCATTAATCATATTTTTATTAATCTTTTTTGCGATCGGCTTTTGGGCGAACCGCTATGTGCAATCAACCAATAGCTTTTTGCAGGAGTATTTTCTAGGTGGAAGAGAGCTGGGCGGCTTTGTCCTCGCTATGACGATGATCGCTACATATGGCAGCGCCTCAAGCTTTATTGGCGGGCCGGGGGTCGCCTATACAAAAGGGCTGGGCTGGGTGCTGCTCTCCATGGCGCAGCTGCCAGCAGGCTATTTCGTGCTAATGGTTTTAGGAAAAAAGTTTGCCATTATTGCAAAAAAGCATAATTATGTAACGATTATTGATTTTCTTAAGGATCGTTATCAAAGCAATGCGATTGTCCTTATGTCTGCGTTAAGTATTATTGTCTTCCTTTTTTCCTCGATGACGGCACAGTGGGTTGGCGGTGCCAGACTGATTGAATCGCTGACAGGGATGAACTATACCGTTTCGTTGTTTATTTTTGCTGTGTCAGTCCTTGTGTACGTTATTATCGGGGGTTTTCGAGCGGTGGCTTTATCGGACACTGTGCAAGGAATGATCATGCTCGTCGGAACGATTCTTTTGTTGATTGGAACAATTATTGCCGGCGGGGGGATGACGAATATTATGTCAGAGCTTGCTGCTGAAAATCCGGATTTCCTTTCTCCATTCGGAGCAGAAAGAGACTTAACGCCGCTTTATGTATCTTCCTTTTGGATCTTGGTTGGTGTTGGAGTTGTCGGGCTTCCACAAATTGCCGTTAGAGCCATGTCTTATAAAGATTCAAAGGCGATGCACCTTGCGATTATGATCGGGACGGTTGTTATTGGAACGATCATGTTTGGCATGCATTTAATTGGGGTCTTGGCACGTGCCATCTTACCTGGAATTGAAATAGGGGATAAAGTGATGCCGATGCTTACGATGGAGGTATTGCCGTCCTTTTTGGCAGGATTGGTTCTGGCAGCACCGATGGCTGCGATTATGTCTACAGTCAATGCTTTGCTGATCCTCGTCAGCTCTACGATCGTAAAAGATGTCTATTTGAATTTTATGAAGCAGGATGCAACAGAGAAGCACATTAGAAGGACGAGTCTTATTGTGACAACTGTGATTGGGCTTTCAGTGGTGTTTTTTGCATTAAAACCACCGGATTTATTAGTTTGGTTGAATTTATTTTCATTTGGCGGTCTTGAATCTGTCTTTATCTGGCCGATTATTTTCGGACTTTATTGGAGCAGGGGAAATAAATATGGTGCTTTTATTTCGATGATTGTCGGAATGGGTTCGTATATTCTATTTGACCGTTTCTATCCGAATGCGTTCGGATTGCACACTGTTGTAGTACCGGTATTGTTGTCATTGATTACATATGTCTTGGGAAGTTTGGCTATACGAGAGGGAAAGTATAAAATTGCTGAGGAGATGTAGAGGAATTAGTTATCCACAGGAAAAACGCCAGTGAATCAACAATCCACAACCTTATTCACATTATCCACAGACTTTCCGTAAAAAGATTGTCGAATTACTCACAATTAGGATGATTTGATAAACGTTGGAATGGTGGTTATCCAAAATGGTTATCCACATTATCAACAATGTTGTTGATAATTTGTGCACAATTGATATAAGGTGAAGAGACTGAATGTATATTCAGCCCCTTCATCTTAATGTGCCTCTTTGTATCAAAGAATGGATCTCGAAAGGGTGGTTTTCCCTATCTACTCTTTGAAAGGGGCATCAAATCATTTGGGTTTTCCCTGTTTTGCTTTTACCCTTTGTTTTGCTTCCTGTGATCGTGCCTGTGCTTCTAAATCAGCTTGATCGGCTAATTCTTGTGAAAATTCCACATCAATGCCATTTGCCTTTAATCTGTGATTTTTTCTTCTTTTGCCCATATTTGAATCCCTCCGCTTAGAAAGTGATTTTTATTTGGACCTTTTTCCCTGAACCCTTTGGTTTGCAGCGTTTGATAAGGCTCTTTCTTCTCTGTCAAGCTGGTTCTCTAACTCAGCCGCGTATTCCTCGCTCATCTTGTCGTATTTCATATTTTTTGGAACTTGCGGCAGTGAGCCTTTATTTCGATCGCGTGATTTTTGCCCTCGGGAACGACCCATTTGCTGATTCCCCTTTCAAAAAATAAGGTATGGAGACAACTCCACACCTTATTGTGTACAAATAACAGATTAATTATGGTTCCATTTTAAAACAGATTAATGTCTAGCTCCAGCGCCTAGCGACTAGTGTACTTCACACTTCCTCCGCAACGATTGCGTCAACACGAACGCGCACATCGGCTCTTCGTGTTTCCTTTATCGCAAGAAGGGAGTGGATAGAGGAACTTCGACTAAAAACCGCCACGTCCTGTGGCGAACGTCGAAGTCAGCACATCCTGGATAGTCTCTCTGCTTTCGCAAGGCGCTTCCGCTTTTCGATTTTATTTTTTTCCTTTTCTGTCGGTGAAGCCGCCGGCGCGGTCAGCCATTTTGAAGTCACGGTTATAGGTTACTGCCTGCATGCTTGATAAGGTTGTTTTAAATTTTTCTACTTTTTTTCTTGGCATATAGAACATTCCTTTCGTGATTAGCTTTCTTCCTTATTTTTCCCTAACTGGCGCGAAACATACTTTAAATGGAATGGGAAAAATAAAAGTTTCTTATCCTAAAATTTGTGGCGGAATATGCTAAAGTAATATTGAGGTGGTAGGGATGCGTACTATTACAAAGATTACTACGCAGCAAAAAAATAAAGAACGGTATAATATTTTTACCGATGAAGGCAGCGGGGAGCATTATGCTTTCAGTGTTGATGAAGCAGTAATCATTAAATTCGGCCTGAAAAAAGGGATGGATTTGGATGATCTTTTATATACAGAAATTTGCTTCGAGGATGATATACGTAAGTCGTATAATCAAGCCTTACATTATTTAGGTAGAAGGATGCGTTCAGAGGCAGAGATACGGCAATTTTTAAAGGAAAAAGACGTTGATCCACCTATAATACAAGAGGTTATTTTGAAGTTATATCAGTATAAATTTATTGATGATGAACAATATGCTCTTGCTTTTGTTCGGACACAAATGAATACGACTGATAAAGGGCCTGTGCTGATCAGGCAGGAACTAAAGGATAAGGGAATCAAGGCAGCCTTGATTGATAAAGCGATAGACCAATTCCCGTTTGCCGCTCAATTGGAAACAGCGCAGAAGCTTTGCCGCAAGTTGACAAGCCGCAAAAGCCGCGATTCGGAAAGAATTTTGAAGCAAAAAATTGAACAAATGCTCATCAGAAAGGGCTTTGACTATACGATCATTTCTGAAGCAGTATCTGAAACAGCCGGGATGGAAAAGAATGATGAAATGGAAGCGTTGCGGTATCAGGCACAAAAGTTGCACCGTAAGTACGAAGGTGAGTCAGGATATGACTATGAGAGAAAAATGAAACAGGCACTTTTTCGCAAAGGCTTTTCACTTGAGCAAATTGAGGATTATTTAAATCAGATGGATGATGAAGGATAGGAGAATGAATTATGGAAAAAAGATACAGTCAAATGTCTCAGTATGAGTTGCGGCAAGAGGTTGCCAGCTTGCATGAGAAGGCGAGAAAGGCAGAACAAATGGGGATGGTTAATGAGTTTGCTGTGTATGAACGAAAGGCGGTATTGGCGAAGGCTTATTTGTTAAGCCCGGATGACTTTATTCCAGGAGAAATATATGCAATCGAGGGCGACCCAGGAGCCTATTTTAAAATTACTTATTTAAATGGCGTATTTGCCTGGGGACACAGGCTCGTAAATGGCAAAGATGAGGAAGCACTTCCAATTTCAATGTTAGCTAAGTTAGAGGAATAATCAATGGGTATGAGACAGGGCCCGCGATACAAAATCCAGCACAATCATTGTAGAATGAAATCTGGGCATCGTATTACATGCGGGGCTGTCTCAATTTAAATGTCTAGTTATTCTCTAATACCGGAAGCGCGCATTCTTTCTTGCGGATGGGTGTTTATCGTCCCGTCTGCCCGTTTGGATGCATATTCCGCCTTTGCACGGGGTTCGCCTTCAAATTTGTTGTTATTCTGATTAGGGAATCCACTTTCTTTATTACGCATCGTGTAAAACCTCCTGTACTTAAGGGGTTGTTGGACCGTGATCATGAAGAGCGATGTCCTTGATGACCACGTAAAGATAGTATGGGTTCTTATTTTGAGATTTATGTTTCCCGCGTGAGAATTAATATATGGAAAAAGCGATGCTGACTGCATCGCTTTAATTTGGAATGATTTCTAATTTTTTTCGTAATTTTTGTTCACTGAAAATCCAGCCGGTATACGATGTCTTAATGTTTAAGTCCCGATCAAGCTGGACAACGGCAACGAATGGATAATAATCTTTACTGCGGTATCTTAAGTCGATAAAACGGACCTCGTAGTAGTCATCAAATTCATCTGCTTCCCAACGGTAAACAGGTGAGAAGGAAAGAAAGGCTGCCAGATTGGAATCTTTTTTCGCCGCTTCAATGACCGGAGTCTGAGGAACGGCGACACGGTTAAATTGATCCAGGATCTCGACTTTTCTATTCACGGAGCGGCCTACGAAAAATTGCTGCTTATTCATGACGGCTATTTTCCATTGATGGAACTTTAACGTTGGAGAAATGATAATTTCAGTTGCGTCCGGGATCATGTTTATTACCTGTCTGTAGACCACTTTCCTTTCCATAAAACGGAAAACATAGTATGCGACTAACACGGCGTAAATGGCAAGGAAGGTATAGCCTGGGTCTGCCCCAAACGCCCAAAGAGTCAGTCCGACAATATGAATGCCGAAAATGAAGGGATCAAAGGTGTTAATGACTCCGAGCGCAAGCCACTTTGAAGAAAATGGACGCAGTGCCTGGGTTCCGTAAGCGTTAAAAATATCAACAAAAACATGTAGAAAAACAGCTAAGAATGTCCAAAGCCATAGATGGAGGAAATTTACTTCCGGGAAGAATTGGTGCATCAATCCGGAGATCAGCACAGGCCATAGAAGAACCGCTGGAATGGAATGGGTAATTCCCCTGTGATTTCGAATATAAACAGCATTATTTTTTAATTTTAAAACCGTATCAATATCGGGGGCTTGTGAGCCAATCATGACGGAAATTAATACGCCAGTGGCAGCAGAGCTTTCGGAAAATGCTGGATCAAGCGTCGCCAGTCCACCAAGGGCTAACC
Organism: uncultured Bacillus sp.; assembly: GCA_937902115.1. Lineage (GTDB taxonomy): Bacteria > Bacillota > Bacilli > Bacillales > Cytobacillaceae > Bacillus_BD. The sequence continues at coordinate 12,128 of CALGSR010000180.1, forward strand.
CCATAACAACATGTGTGCCTGTATCCAAGAGATTGACCTCCTTTACTGGGATATTTCCAAGTGTAATGGAATTCCTGTATAAAAAGCACTATATCTTACTATTAATAGTTTATCAAAAAACGTACATGGAAGCAGTGAATTTTGACCAGATTTAGAAAAATTTAATCAGCTGTTTTCTTAATTATAATATATTGTTCACAATTTATATATTCGTCATAATTAATATATCTATTTTTACTGAAATGTTTACTTCTTTGGAGGAAAAAAGTGAAAAATAACAGTTTAAAGCATTTAAAAACAATTGATATTGAAGGGTTTCGTGAAGATTTAATAAATTGGTATTCAGAAGAGAAAAGAGATTTGCCTTGGCGCAAGGAGCGGGATCCCTATAAAATCTGGGTGTCAGAGGTGATGCTGCAGCAAACGAGGGTTGATACTGTGATCCCGTACTTTAACCGTTTCATGGAACAATTTCCGACCATTGAAGCACTATCCAATGCCGAGGAAGAGAAAATATTAAAGGCATGGGAAGGACTTGGATATTATTCCAGAGCACGGAATTTGCATTCTGCTGTAAAGGAAGTTCATGAAAAGTACGGCGGAAAAGTTCCGGACGATCCAAAGGAGATTTCATCTTTAAAGGGAGTCGGACCTTATACTGCAGGAGCGATTTTAAGTATTGCTTATGGGATCCCTGAACCGGCGGTTGATGGCAATGTGATGCGTGTCCTGTCTCGGATATTGTCCATTTGGGATGATATTGCCAAGCCGTCATCAAGAAAAATATTCGAACAAGCGGTAAGAGAATTAATTTCCCATGATAATCCATCCTATTTCAACCAAGCATTAATGGAACTTGGCGCCATTATTTGTACTCCAACGTCGCCATCTTGTTTACTATGTCCTGTTCGTGAGCATTGTTGTGCTTTTCACAATGGGGAGCAGGATGAACTGCCCGTAAAAACGAAAGGCAAAAAGCAGCGTAATGTCCATCTAGCTGCCGTCGTGCTGCAGGATGAAGCTGGGAAAACGCTTATTCATAAAAGACCCGAAACGGGTCTGCTTGCTAATCTGTGGGAGTTTCCAAATATTGAGATTAATCTTCCGTATCGCACAGAAGGAGAGCAATTAACAGAGTTTCTCACGAAAGAATATAGGGTGGAAGTTGAAATAGGTGATTTAATCGGGACCATTGATCATGTATTTTCCCATCTTATCTGGAATATTCACGTTTATGAAGGTCGATTGATCTCTCTTAAGGAGAAAAATGAAGAGCTTAAATTAGTATCCTCTGAGGAAATCGATATCTATCCCTTTCCGGTATCCCATCAAAAAATGATTAAACAGTTTTATAAAAAGGAATAAAAAAGCCAGGCGCCGCAGAAGCTCTGCGGTGCCTGGCATCAAAAGTGGACATTTGTCTTTTTGCGGAGGACAGTGGTTTCTTAGTGTAGACCGCTGCGCAAGCCTCCGCGGTTTTCAATTTCTTCGATGATTTCATTGTGGATGCTTCGCCCCTCGATATTTAAATAAGGCATGATTTGTTGTAAGGAATGATGAAAAAAAGCCAATTCATCATCTTGCCATTCATGTTTGGACATCATTGATAATTCTGTCATATCTCTGCCATCATACATATTTGATTCCTCTCCTTCACCTTAGATTGTACTTCTATCTCTTATTGTTTTTAACCTCTTTGGCAACTATTCATGAAAGGAAATGGTTATTGAAACCACAGTTTGTTGGAATTGTATTCCTAATTTTATTCAGCAATAATTCTTTTTTTAAGGAATATTCGTTTCTAAGTTGGTTAAATTAACTTTCGTGGAGGTGATAATAATGGCGAAACAACCAAACCGCTCTCAAGCTGGAATGAACATTCAGCAAGGGAGACAACAAAATGCAGCTTCTGCTGGTGCAGGCCAATTCGGAACAGAATTTGCCAGTGAAACAGATGTTCAGGAAGTGAGACGTCAAAACGCAGCTTCTGCTTCCGGTCAATATGGCGCAGAATTTGCTAGTGAAACAAATGCACAAAAAGTAAGACAACAAAACCAACAGGCTGAAGCAAACAAAGCGAAAAACTCCGGCCAATTTGGTGGACAAGGCTATTAACTAAATGAAAAGGAAAGGGCTGTTTCTCTGATTGCTTGGCACACTTTGGATTGTGCTGATGCATGGAAACAGCCCTTTTCTTTCTTTTCCATTCATTGCTTTCCGCTGTAGAATAGTATTTTCTTCGGGTTAGCTACCCCTTACCTCATCATATTTAAATCAAAAGCAAAAATTCGACAAAAAAACTTGTTATTTTACAAAAGTTTTCAAAGGAAAGAAAGAGGAAATGACGAATACATAAGGTAGTTAATTTGATTTAGGCAGGTGGTATGGATGAATGAATTCAACCGTTTAGTAATCAAACAAATGAAAACAATGGATCGGCTTTTGTTCCTGCAAAGTGAATTGGAAAGATGCATGGAAATTGAAAGGGAATTAAGAGCAATTCAACTGGAAACAGAGGTAGAAAGTGTTCAACTTGAAATTGCTAATATGAAAAAGGATTTAAAGGAAATTCAACAAATATTTGAACAGCAAACGGAAGAAGTTATCCGTTCTTATCAATCAGTCAATATATCGGTATGATAAAATAATATGTATGGATAGTCGCTTTTATAAAGAATGAAAGTAAATCTTAAATCGAACAATCTCTATGTCAGTCAAAGGAATTTATTCGGAAATAGGAATAAATGAACAACCATTGATAAGATTTCGATGGTTGTTTTGTTTTAAAATTTCCTTTAAACCGTTATAATAGTAATAATATAAATTAGGAAAAGATCTTTGTTGCCTTTAGTCGTTATTTTTTTATGGTATATATGATGAAACAATTGATAGGTTGCAAAGCGTCAGGAAATGAAAGTAGGGGAAATAATGGGCGTACCCAAGGAAGGTGAACCAGTACAAATTCACAGCTATAAGCATAATGGGCTCATTCATCGAGTATGGGATGAAACAACCGTGCTGAAGGGTTCGCAAAATTTAGTGATTGGCGGAAATGACCGTACGATTGTAACAGAATCGGATGGCAGAACGTGGTTGACAAGAGAACCTGCCATTACTTATTTTCACGCTCAGCATTGGTTTAATATAATAGGTATGCTGCGGGAAGATGGTATTTACTATTATTGTAATTTAAGTTCTCCGTTTATTTATGATGGAGAAGCATTAAAATACATTGATTATGATTTGGATATCAAGGTGTTCCCCGATATGACCTATAATTTGCTTGATGAAGATGAATATGAGCGTCATAAAAAAGAAATGAATTATCCGGAAGTCATTGACCATATACTGAAGGCGAATGTTAATACACTTATTCAGTGGATACTCCAGCGAAAAGGTCCTTTTGCACCGGACTTTATCGATATATGGTATGAACGCTATTTAACTTATCGGAGTTAAATAATAAGGCTATTATTGTATAGTTTGTTGTTAAAATCTAAAGGCTGATTTTAAATTAGAAACAGCTATTTTTAGGCTTTTAATTCAGTTTGCA